>JAEWLZ010000118.1 GCA_023457295.1 Cyanobacteria bacterium OH_PDB_112 | reverse complement strand
TGAGTTCTTCTCATTCGGTACAAACGACTTGACTCAAATGACATTCGGTTACTCTCGTGACGATGCTGAAGGTAAATTCTTAAACAAATATGTTGAAGACAAAATCCTTCCACAAAACCCATTTGAGACACTTGATCAAACAGGTGTAGGTCAACTTATGCAAATCGCTTTGGAAAAAGCTATGAAAGTTAGACCAAACTTAAAACGCGGTATCTGTGGCGAACACGGTGGCGACCCAAATTCTGTCAAATTCTGTCAGAAACTTGGCTTGAACTACGTATCTTGTTCACCATTCAGAGTTCCTCAAGCAAGATTGGCAGCTGCACAAGCTGTTATTGAAGGCGGCGTTTTGGTAACTCACTAGTTTCTATAACAAATAGAAAAAGGGTCGAAGAAATTTCTTCGGCTCTTTTTTTGTTATAAAATGAAATCAAAAATAATAAGGAGTATATTATGGTTTTAGAATTGATACGAAACAGACAATCTGTAAGAGATTTTAAGGCACAATCGCCTACCGATGAACAAATTGAAGCTGTTTTAGATGCGGCAAATCTTGCACCATCCTGGGTTAATGTTCAGCCATGGCATTTTATTGTAGTCAAAAATAAAGCCACAAAATCACTTCTTGCAAAACTTTCTCATGGACAAGCTCATGTCGAAAAAGCTCCGGTAATAATTGTTTGCTGTGGAGATATAGATGCTTGGGAATATGATAAAATGAAAAAAGTCCTTCAATCCAGACCAGGAATAACACAGGAGCGAATAAACAGTATTCTTTCAACTCCATTTATAAATCCACGATTATTGGACGATTCTACGGTGCTTCTGCGGACCGTAGAGCAAGTAACTTACGCAACGGCATATATGACAATAGAAGCTCAAAATCAAGGGCTTGGAACTTGCATTATAGGAGCTGTCGGAAATGAACTTACAAAATCCTTACCGGCTCCCTATCAAGTCGTTAGGGAAGAGTTAGGACTGCCTGAGAATGTTTTTATATTATCCTTGCTTTTACTTGGAATTCCTCAAGATGATAAACTAGGTGAAAAATCAAGAAAAGATAAGACCGAAATAATTTCTTTTGAACGTTATTCCGTAAAATAATAACGCCACATATTAATTTCACCGCAATATCTGCAAACCGCATGAGTATTCATAAAAGCTAAGTCAGGAACAAAAGTGTAATTATCAACGGTAATCAAAATTTCATTTTTTGAATTTTTTGATCTAGAAAACTTTCCCTCACCTTTGTATTCAGGGTTTATCATTAGCTCAAATTTATCTATTGATTTACAATTATCGCATCTAAACATAGTGCTATTATACCCAAAACTTATAAAAATTCCGCAAAATTAATTATAAGACAAATTTTGCGGAATTTTATACGTTTTTTGTAAGTACTAATCTACTTTTTTGCCTGAAAAACTTAAACTGATTCTTCTATCATCAGGTGTAAACCTAATAACAGTAGTTTCAATTTCTCCATTTAGATCTAAAAGTTTACCTGTGGAGTTTTGATATTCAAGCACTTCTTTTTGAGGAAGTAAAGCCTCTACCCCAGGTAATACTTCTATAAAAGCTCCAAAAGGCTTCAAGCGAGTAACAATACCTTTGATTTTTTCGCCTTCTTTAACTTTGGCTCTAGCTTCTTCCCAAGGATTTTCCTGAAGGGATTTTAAGCTCAAACTTACACGCTTTTTGTCATGATCTATACCAATAACTTCTGTTTTTACTTTTTCAGAAATTTTAAGTAAATCGGCAGGATGGTCAATCCATCTCCATGACATTTGAGAAAGCGGCAAAAGTCCGTCAATTCCGCCAATATCTATAAATGCTCCAAAATCCGCCAGTCTAACAACTTCGCCTTCTACAATTTGACCTATTTGAATATCTGCGAGCAAATCGGCGTTTTTATTTTCAAATTCGGTACCTGATTTTCTGTTAGATAAAATCAAATTATTTGTAGCATTATCCATAGACAAAATTTTCAATTCTATTTTTTGACCGATTAAATCATCTGATGGCTTGGATCTCAAATGGCTTGAAGGAACAAATCCTCTAATGCCCATTACATCGACCATTAAGCCGCCTTTGACTACATTTAATACTTCACCTTCTAAAATAGCTGTTTCTTTATCAACTTTTTCAAGTTCTTTCCAACTGTAAGCTGAAATAACTTTTTTATGAGAAAGTATAAAATGACCTTCAGCATCTTCCTCTTTTAAAATTAAAAATTCATATTCTTCTCCTTGGATAAGAACATCTTTTATAGGCTTATTATCGGCTTTAACCTCTCTATTAGGTAAAATTGCCGTAGTTTTTGCTCCTATATCAACAAGAACAGAATTTGAATCATAAGCAACTACAATTCCTTTGACTAAATCACCCTTGTTAAATTTATAATCGTACTCCTCCAAAAGTTCAGCAAAAGATTTCTCAATTGTATTTTTTGACATTAAATATAACCTCCTAAGTATTTTTAGCAATTAATGCTTAAAGTATTATACCAAAGTCATACCAAATTTACCCATAAGTAATATAATTATATTTATATATTTTTATTATTTAATAATAATATATAATATAAAAAAACCTTGTATTCCTTTGCGCTGCAAGCCTTTACAATAAAAAAACAAATTTTTTTTATATTAAGAAATATTAAAAGGCGAACAATCTTTTAGATATAAGCTAAAAAGCCGTATTTAAAAAATATTAAAAATTTTAGTCCAGTACTAAATTTTTTAGTTTTTTAATAAAGTTAATATTTCTTAATATGCTGATATACTCGATATATATGTATTCTAGCTTTTTTAATTAAAAAATATTACAAAATTATAAATAAATTTAGCAATTTTGTAATAGATTTGGTTTTTTTATATTTAAGAATAACCATATACATGAGAGATAGAGGAAAAAATGCTGAATAATATTTACGGCGGACAATTTAATCCTTTCGGATCATTACCTTACGGGTATGACCCAAATTCTCAAGCATCTGTAATAAACACCGGTGGGCTTTGGAGAGATGATAATACTGTATGGAATCTAGCAGATTCTACAGGTTTAGTACAAAGTTTACCGGAAACTAAATATCTGCTTAATAATTTCAATTACAATCCTTACTCACCAAGAATCTCAACTCCTGTAAATTTTTATGATAATTTACTAATGCAGCAATCTTTATTAACTTCATCATATAATTCAACGAATAATATGAATGATGCGTTCGGTAATTTATTTTCAATGATGATTTATTTAAAGCAAATTGAAAATATAGGAAAAGTAAAAGAAAAGAATGGCGATGGCACAATAAGTGCAAGAAGCAGAGATATAAAAGATATAGCTAATGATAAACAAGTAAATGACGAAACAAAAATACAATACGGTAGTCTTAAGGACTATTCTAAAGAAAAATTTGATGACCTTAAAGAAAAGACAGAAAATCATAAAGTGACATTAAAACATATACTTGAAGATATAACCGATATCGACTCGGGTACATTATCGGAAAGCGCCAAAAAAGTAATTGCTAAAACCGTATTAGGTCGTGATTTAGCGACAAATGAAGAATTTGATAAAGTCGAAATAACAAGTGCCGACCAATATCAAAAATTACTCGAAAAAGTAGGCTTTAGCGAAAACAGTTCTTCTATTACCAAAAAAGAACTTACGGAAAATATTGAAAAACTAAAAACAGGTGAAGTTGTAGAAGAAAATAATGCACAAGAAACAGAATTAAGAGAAAAATTCAGAGACTTAAAAGATCTTATAAAAGGAGATGATCCTGATATTGGAGAAATCGAGGAAGCCTTAATTGACTTAACATCGAATAAAGATACTTCAAAAGCTTTATTTAAGAAAATGCAAGATAAAGATATAGATTTGACTCAAATTTTGACTGCTCTTGCTAAAAACGATAAAGACGAAGGAGTCAAAGAATTTAAAAATGTATTGGATAACTTGAGAGTTAAAGCCACTGAGCACAGCCTGCAAAATGACTGGAATAAAGTTTTAGAAAATATTGATTCTGATGACAAAGACACTATGCACAACAGCTTGAAACCTGCTTGGTATAACTTCTTTGAAACAGACGCATTCAATGAACGTAAAAAAACCTTAGACGAAGCACTTAAAAGCTCAAAAGCCTTAAAAGCAGAAGCCGATGGAATGTAATATCAGCCTGTAATTAAACTCAAATTAGCTTCTGAAGTAGACTTCATGTTTTTCAGTCTTTCAGAAATATAGAATGCGTTGTCTGACCCTGGTTTTAAGTCTAGATATTTATTATAAAATTTTCTGGCAAGAGCAAAACGTTGCATTTTATCATAACATATTGCACTGCCTAAATAAGCTCTATGATATTCAGGGTTAATATCCATTAATTTTTTGAAAATCTCAAGACTTTTTGTGATTTCACCAGAACGCAAATGCAATATCGCCATATTGTTATATGCAGCGAGATAGCTCGGACGCTGTTCTATTATTTTAGAATAGATAGAAAAAGCCATTTCATTTTCATTTAATATTTCATGCACAATAGCTAAATTAAATTGAGGCTCAATATAACCAGGATCTATTTTGATAGCACGTTTAAGAGCTTTTATAGCTTTTGGCATATTTTTTGTATCCATATAACAAATAGCAAGCTCATTATATGCCTGTTTATCAAAAGGCATTTCAGAAATAGATTTTTTAAGATTTTCTATTGCATCGTCATAATTGCCTATGGTTTTATTCAAAATCCCAAGACCTTTGTATGCTTCGGCATATTTTTTATTTAAAAATATTGCCTTGTGATATTCCTGAGTAGCATTGTCAAAAAGACCGGTAAGCCTCAAAGCCTCTGCCTTTACATAATGATTGTAAGCCGGGCTTTTATCAAGCTCAACTTTATTTGTCATAGAACTCAAATTTTTTTTAAATACGTTTGACGTTACCTCAACCATAGTTCCCCTATCTAATGTCGTATTAATCCCCTCTGATTACATTTTAGATTCTGTTTCATATGAGGTAATCAGCTATGAGATTTAAAAAGGTATAGACCATGAGATTAATTTATCTTGTAACAAATTTTTAATAATTCATTAAAATTCTTCAAGCGGATGCGTATTTTTGCCGATGTGACGAGTATGTGTGTGTAAAAAAGTGTAAGGAAAAAACCATTAATGGGTTTGTCGTCTAATCAGGCAAGATTTTTATCTCTTACTTCAAGGCAAGTTGATTTGGAAAAACGTGTCCAAAACATTTGCCAAAGACGCTTACGCTTAAATTCAGAACTTGAAAACATTGCCACACAATACAATAACAGCATTTCAAACCGAAAACTTTTTGTACCAAACACAGCACAAAATGAACGAATAACCTTATCAAACCTGCAAAATGCAGGCTATCAGGTTATGGACCTCACAAATAATATGCTTTTAGGAAAGCATAATTTGCCATTCAAATCTATTGACGAAACAGATATGGCAACGGCAACTGCAGCTGAAATAGCGGCAACAGGCGCAAGTACAAATATTATAAATCTTGTTAATACAACAACTGGTTTAGACTTTGTCACACACATGACAACACAAAGACAAGTCGACGGAACTTACACTTTAACACCCACAACATCCGTCGCTATTTCTTCCAGGTCTGCCTTTGAAGCCTTGATGGATAATGGCTTCAATACAAATGACGGACTAAACCTCAACTATATCCTTATGGATGATATAGACATGGCAGGGTATAGTTGGGATGCTATCGGCGATAGTACAAATGCCTTCACAGGTCAATTTGACGGTAATTGCCATACAATAAGCAACATAACCATAAACTCTACAACCGGATATCAAGGTATGTTTGCAAATCTTAACGGTACAGCACAAAATATTTATTTGAATGGTACTACTATAAATATTAACGCTGGAACTTCACAAATTATAAGTGTAGGTACTATCGCAGGTACCACTGGTGGGAGCGGGCAAATTTTAAACTGCCATTCAGATAATATAAGTATGGACCTTAACAGTTCGTATAACCCGCCTTGTGTCAACAGTAATACGTCAACGCAAGATATAGGAGGAATAACAGGTTACGTAGATGCAGGAGGTGTAGTTGATATTTCAACAGTAAGCGGAATTATTGACTTACGAGATTCTATGGGCATAGACCAAACAGGCGGTTTCATAGGAAGAAATGCCTCTAATGCTAGAATATCTATGTCAGGAGCTGATGTGGATATGATTGTTCCTACCTCAGGGATTTTCCAAGATTGCAGAAGCTTATTTATGGGTTGTGATTATACTTCGGGGCTAGTTATAGACAATTGTTACGCAACAGGACAAATTTATAATGCAAGTATGACGCCTATTAGTGTTTATCCTTTCGGGCATGGTACAGGTACAGTAGTTATAAATAGTTTCGCTCAAAATAACGGTACAAATTACTATTGGAATGGCACTGTTACAGGCTCAAATTGGGCTTCTTCCTCTACTACCATGGGACCTGGATTTGCTTCTTCAATAGCTCCCAACGGACAAAATATATGGGATATGAGCGGAGGAACTCCTGTATTAAATCTCAACGCAATAAGTACATTTATATATGATGGAACTACTCCTACTTCAGATGAACTTGAAGAAGGACTTCGTAATGGTAATTATGCTCTTTTAGCAAAACCTGATGCATATACTCAGGAAATTATTAAATTTTACGGTTCAGAGTATGAAGAAAAAGACTGGCGTTTATCTCCTGAAATAAATGATGACCTATATGAAACAGATAATACTGAGGCCGAAAATAAATATGAAAAAATAGTAGAAGAAATCAATGCGCAAGATAAAAAACTCCAACTAGAACAGACTTCCATTGAGGTTGAATACAAAACTATAAGCTCTGAGCGTGAATCCGTCAAAAAAATCCTCGACCAAAATGCTCAAAGTTCGTTTAAATATTTTTCATAAACTTTTGTAACAAATTTTTAACATTTCCTTAAAATTCTTCAAGCGGATGCGTTTTTTTGTCGATGTGACGAGTGTATGTGTGTAGAAAATTAAGGAAAAAGACTTAAAAATGGGTTTGTCGTCAAATCAGGCAAGATTTTTATCTCTAACCTCAAGGCAAGTTGACCTGGAGCATCGTATCCAGCAAATTTGCCAGAGACGCT
>JAEWLZ010000117.1 GCA_023457295.1 Cyanobacteria bacterium OH_PDB_112 | reverse complement strand
AGTTATATATTCCCCCCTTGAGTTAGGATAGTTTAGAAAAAATGTCGTTAGTTATTAACACTAATACATCTTCCTTGATGACGCAAAGAAGCTTGGTTAATGCCGGACAAGGCATGGCAAAGGCTATGGAAAGATTGTCAAAAGGCTTAAAAATAAATAACTCCTCGGATGATGCTGCGGGATTGTCCCTATCAACCAAAATAAACACTCAACTAAACGGTATATCTCAAGCTTCCAAGAATGTTCAAGACGGAATATCCATGATACAAACGGCCGAAGGCGGTTTATCTGTCGTTCAATCTATTTTACAACGTGTCAGAGATTTATCTCTTCAAGCGGCAAACGGTGTTTACGCACAAAGCGAAAAGGATTCCATCCAACTTGAAGTAGCGGATTTGATACAGGAAATAGATACTATTTCAAAATCAACAAAATTTAGCGACAAAAACCTTCTAGACGGAAGTATCAGCAATTCTTTAACAGCTTTTCAACAAAGTGTTATCGAAAGCCTAAAATCAGGATGGCTTGACGATGCTCAAAATAAAATAGGAACTTATTACGGACTTACACCTTCAAATTTTGATATGCAATTATTTTTCGATGAAGATATCGCAAGCGGTGCAAGCGCATATGTTTCATATTCAAAATACGGCAGTGGAGATTTGGCTTCATTATCTTTGCATGTCAACGAGAGCGATTTCAGACCGAATACCGGTGACAGCGGAGATAATGCCATAAGCGGCGGTCTTACAGGAATGTATAACGATATGATTTTAGCTCATGAACTTACACATGCCGTTATTGCAGACCAAGTTAAAGCTCCTGTACCTACATGGTTTAATGAAGGATGCGCAGAACTTTTAGTAGGTCGTGACAATCAATTGAAAGTCGTTACCAACGGTAACAACCCCGTAAATATAGCCGGTCTTGTGGAAGAAGCCGCACAATTGGTGGAAGATGAAAATTGGAACAGCACAGGATCATATTTTAATTACTCTGTCGGATATTTTGCCACCAAATTTTTGGCTCAATCTTTAAATGATAATGGACATTCTCTTGTAGATGTCTTTAATGATTTGCAAGCAGGTTCAAATTTGGAAACATCTATCGCAAATAATACACCATACGCTAACAAAGCAGCTTTGGCCGCAGCCATAAGAGCAAATGGTGCTGCTTATTACGGAACACTGGATTTTACAGGCACTGTTTTCACCACAGAGGCAGATACGGGTTCTATTCAAGGTTCTGACCATTTGGGAGGAGCCACAAATGCGGAAGATGTTATACAAGCTATCGGGCATAATGAAAATCCGACAAACTTTAATATAATTTATCCTGATGGAACAAATTCTTGTGATATACAAATAGGTGCAAATGTTGAAAACACTATTGCTCTTAAAAATATGAACACTTCCATTAACTATCTGGGAATTGAAGGGATTGATGTCAGTGTTGATGCTATAGATGGAATTAATAAAATAGATTCGGCTATTGAAAAAGTCTTACAGCAACGTTCTAATATCGGAGCTTTATCAAACAAATTGGCATCTATTTCCGAGTCTTTATCTGTAAGAGGTCAAAATCTTCAAGCATCGGATTCTACTATAAGAGATACCGATATAGCCAAAGAAACGGCTAATTTAACACGTTCACAAATATTGCAGCAATCCAGCAGTATCCTGTTGAAACAAGCAAATCAGTCAAGTCAAATTGTTCTAAGTTTATTATCATAAGATAAAAATTTCATATCCGTTAAAATATTTGCTCCTGTGGAGTTTACCAAAATAAACCCTTACGTCGCTTTCGTCCAGTTTTATTTTTATCCAAAGCTCACGCTTAGGCTAAAAATTTCACATCCGTTAAAAACTCACAACCATGGTTGTAGAAAATTCGTACCTTTTGGGAATATTCAAAAGGGGTTTCTGCGATTAATATAAATGTGTGGTTAAGATTATTGATTAGTTTTTAGTTAACAGTTCAAATGTAGGTAAACCAATTTAAGTACAAGTCAAATGTAGAAATACCTTTGTTAACACCCCAGGTGAAGTTTTAATTTAGTTGTTTAATTTATTGTTGTTATTTATACCCCTTCACCAAAACACTCAATATCATCTATCAACCCAACACGGAAGTAAAGTTAAGATAGGAGATTTTAGTTATGGCTATTGTTGTAAACACAAACATGAGCGCACTTATGGCACAAAAAAACGTATATAATGCTACCGGCGCGCTTGGAAAAAGTATGCAAAAATTATCAACAGGTTTGAGAATAAACACAGCAGGTGATGATGCTGCGGGCTTATCTCTTTCTGAAAAGTTGAAATCAAATATTAATTCATCAGATGTTGTAAAAAATAACGCGTTAACAGGTATTAACATGTTACAAACAGCAGAAGGTGACCTTGCAATTATTCAAGAAAACTTGCAACGTATGAGAGATTTGGCGGTTCAGGCAGCTAACGGTGTATATTCATCTTCAGAAAGAGAGATGCTTAACACAGAATTCCAAACTCGTATGAGTGAAATCGACAGGATAGGCGTAAGCTCAAAATTCTCTGATTTGGCTCTTCTTGACGGAACATTAACAGCCGCTGACCTTCAAATCGGTACAGACAGTACAATAAACAGCCGTATAGATATTTCAACGGCCTTTACAAGAATTGCTGCATCCACAATCGGTGCTTCAGGCTCAAATTTTCTTGAAGATGCTGTAATCACAACAGCCGCATTGGCAAGAACAGCAATTGATATCGTAGACAACGCTATGTCAACAATATCTCTAAAACGTTCTAATATCGGTGCAACTGTAAACCGTTTAAATTCAACGGTTACAAGAATTGATGTCAGAAAAGAAAACTTATCTTCTGCCAATTCTGTAATTCGTGACACAGATATTGCTTCAGAAACAGCAAATTTAACAAAATATCAAATCTTGCAACAATCAAGTTCTATCTTGTTGAAACAAGCGAACCAGTCAACACAAATGGCTTTGACATTGTTGCAGTAATTTTAATAATCCCAAATACAAAATTTTCTTACATATTTTATATCAGGGGTGCAAACAACAACCATATGCCCGATCGAAAGATCGGGTTTTTTTTATTAAAATCTCAACCAAAGTAGGAAAAAAACGCTACTTTATTTTGTTTACATTAGTTTTTACATCATTTAACATATAAGTGTAGAATAACAGTCAAAATATCGTCGTAAAATTTAAGGGATACATGGATGGTCGTCACTATTGACAACAAGGAAGTCATAATTGATTTTGATGAAGAAATATCGAAAAAATCAATTGAAGATTACAAAAATGCCATTAAAAAAGCCATTAAATCGGGCTGTAATAAACTCATGCTAAATTTCGACAAAGTTGATAATTTTGACCACCTTTTCCTTGACTTTATAGTTTCCACAAAAGAGATGATTTCAACAATAAGTTTTTATAACGTCAATATCAGCCTGCTACCGGCTTTTTACCTTATGAAAATCGACCAAATTGCAACATTCTACACATCAAAATATGACGCAAAAAATGAACAAAAGCCCATTATAAAACGAAGACTTGGACTTATTCATCAAAAAGCCTTGTTATTCTTATCTTCTATTCTTGTGTTAAAAGATTTTACATGATATAAAGGAAAAAACGCAATTTTTTTTATGTTCGGTTTTTAAACCGTTAGTTACATGTCATGTGGAATGGAAATTATGGCACAGGCACAAAATCTTCTTACATCAAAAAGCGTTCAAACGGAATATATAAAAAATTCCGATGAAGCAAAATTCGGTTTTGTTCTTCAAGAGTTATATTCTATTTTTAAAAATTATGAAAAACAGGAAACCCCTGTTTTTATTTATATTAAAGACGGTTTAATCGAAAAAATAGCTTATTTATTAACTCAAACAAATTCAAATCCCATAAGCCTAGGAGTAGCGGGAGAATCCGCAAGCGGCAAATCCACTATAACCTATGACATAATCGAAAGTATCGAAAATTTTGCACTCAAACATGATTTTGAGAACATAATCACCCGTGTAAATACCGATGATTATTATTATGACCGCTCAAAAGAAGTCAAAGCTGCAGGAGGATTTGACAATTTTGTCAAAAATTATGATTTTGATTCCCCCGAAGCACAAGAACTGGATCTTATGTCGAGTCATATTAAAAAACTTAAAAAAGGGAATTCCGTTTGGCTTCCCAAATATGATATGTCGGGAACTGCTAAAAGATTTGATAATCATATTCCGGCTCATCCCGGCAAAATAATAATTTCGGAAGGGCTTTTCACTCTTACAGAAAAACTTCAAAACGCTTTTGATTTTAAAATTTTTGTACATATAGATGAACAAGTCCAAAAACAAAGATGGTATTCACGTGCAAAACAACGAGGAATAAATGGTTCAGCGGATGAAATGTACAATAAAATTCTTGAAAAATCCAAACAAAATGTACGTCCCACGCAACACCATGCCGACATTATTATAAACGGAGAAGCTTCAAGAAATTTATATAAAATGTTTATTGCTGATATACTTAGTATTATAGAGGTAAATTTTTTAAGTAGAGTTTAGCAATGAAAATATGTATTTATTCAGGCACATTCAATCCTGTACATAAAGCCCATGTGGAGCTTGTGGAAGGCATTTTAGACGAGTTTGAATTTGATAAAATAATCATAATTCCAAACAATATTCCTCCTCATAAAAACGGAGAAGATATAGCGTCAGCTCATCATCGCATGCAAATG
>JAEWLZ010000116.1 GCA_023457295.1 Cyanobacteria bacterium OH_PDB_112 | reverse complement strand
GCCTTATATTATTCCTTCAATAAAAAAACATCTCAGACCCGAATACCCTATAAATCTTATAAAAACGATTCTTTTGGGAGCTTTTTCCACTATAAATTTGCAAACATTAAAAGAATACGAACTTTTGACTAATGATTATTTTATAGGAATCTCCTACACCGGCAATATGGATGAAAACGCCCTAAAATACGGACTTAAAACTATAAAAAAAGAAGCTGTTGTCGAAGCTATTTTGCACCCAACAATTGATGAAAACAAAAAAGACAATTATCAGGAATTTTTGAGCTTTATGAACCCTGTTTTGAAAGAAGATATACAAAAAGCCGAATGGGAACTTACAAATTACGGGGAAATCCTTCAGGTTAATAATAAAATTGACACCGTTCTCCTTAAAATATAAGATTATAGAGTGTTTTAGTTTCGGAATTATATTAAAAATGCTAAAAGAAAATTTAGAAATAATTTTAGTCACCTATAACAGAAAAAATGCTCTGCAAAAAACACTTGAAAATATATTTGAAGATATAAGCCCCATAAAAGATTGCGAAATAAGTATTCTAGATAATGTTTCAACCGATGGAACAGAAGAACTTTGTAAAGAATATGCTATAAAATACCCTAACCTAAAACATATTCGACATAACCGCAATATAGGCGGCAACGGCAATATTTCAAGAGCTTTTGAACTTGCGTCTAAAAAATATTTATGGATTTTATGTGATGATGATACCTATGACTGGCGAAATTTTACCGAAATTGAACACGCAATAGAAAATGACTATGACCTTATATATACCACTTTAGGTGAAACAGGCCGTATAAATAATATTGCCGACGCCTTTTACACAGGGTCTTTTGTCCCTGGATTTATCACCAAAACAGACATTTTGACTTATACAATGATGGAAAATATGCTTTGTAATATTGCCAACTTTTTTCCTCATCTGTGCGTTGTAGCAAAAATGATTAATGATAATAAAAAGATTTATTTCCCTGAAAAATCGATTGTTTTCAGGGGCATTGATAATGATAATATATGCATTTTCCATAAAGGCGTTGAAAAAAGTGACTTATCGCCTCTCAGACAAAACATGTTTTGGTTTGTAGGATATATAAATTCTATTCAAATGATAAAAGACCCGAAACAAAAAGATTTCATAATCGATAACTTGAGACATACTCAAAAAAGCCTTTTTGAGCTCTTTAAATCAAATATTTACTTAAATAAAATATGCTATAAAAATTCTTTACGGAATTTAGCCAATATAATTTTGGGACTGAATTCAAAACAAAAACTTTTATTTTTAAAAGCTTTATTAGAGATAGAACTCGAATCTTTTTGGATAAAAAAATACATTCCAAGACCTGCAAACAAAGATAGTTGGGCAGAATATTTCGAAGCAGTAAATCAAAAATCTAAAATAAAAAAACTTCTTAAAAAATATAAAAATAAAAGAATAATTTTATATGGAATGGGCATAAGTACAGAAGTTTTATTTGAAAAGTATAATATTTCAGATTTCAATATAATTGCCATTGCAGACAGAAAATTTAAAAAGGGAGATAAAATTCTAAATTATGAGGGAATTTGTCCTGAAGAAATCTCCGAATATAATCCTGATGCTATTTTCATATGCAATTATCAACCTGAACGCATCAAAAAATCTCTTTCAGAATTAGGCGTTAAAACAAAAATGGAATTTTTTATAAAAAAATCAACCGATATTAAAGTTTTGAATTTCTGAAGATATTTACAATTACCAAATAAAGCTATTTTGTTATAAAATTTGGTTAAGGAGAAGTTTTTTATGAAAAATAACATATTTGAAGATTTATTTGTTTTAGAACTCGCAAATAATCACTGGGGAGATGTCGAACGCGGAAAAAAAATTATTACGGATTTTTCAAGAATTGTAAGATTTAATAATATTCGCGCAGCAATAAAATTACAGTTCCGTGATGTGGATGAGTTCGTTCATAAAGACTACAGAGGACGCGATGACATAAGATATGTTAAAAAAACTCTCGATACTAAAATGAGTTACGATGATTACGGAGTTTTGATTGAATCCATAAGAAAAGCAGGATGTATAACAATGTCCACGCCTTTTGATGAAAAATCTGTCGATACTTGCATAAATTTGGGTGTCCAAATCATAAAAATAGCATCTTCTGACTTAAATGACTGGGTTTTAATTGAAAAAATAGCAAGCGCCAGAAAGCCCGTAATAGTTTCCACTGGTGGTTCTTCATTAAAAGATATAGACGATTTGGTAAAATTTTTCGACAACAGAAATATTCCTCTGGCAATAAATCACTGCGTATCTATTTATCCGTCAGAAAAATATGAGCTTGAGCTAAATCAGATAGATTTCCTTAAAAATAGGTATCCTGACCACGTTATAGGTTTTTCGACCCATGAATATAATGATGATATAGAGTCAGGAATGTTAATAGCTTATGCAAAAGGTGCAAGAACATTTGAACGACATATAGATATAGACTATAACGGAAAACCACCTGCTGAATATTGTTCAACACCCGTAGATTTGGATAGATGGGTTAAGGCGTATTATAAAGCAAAAGAATTTTGCGGCGGCTCCGGTGAAACAAAAAAAGCTCCTGCTCAAAAAGAAATTCAATATCTTGATGCTCTTGTAAGAGGAGTTTATGCTAAACGTGACTTGGCTCAAGGTGAAATTTTAACGGATGAAGATGTTTATCTCGCTATACCGTTGCAAAAATGTCAGATTTCTTGCCGAGAACTTATGAACGGCGAAGTTCTTCTAAAACCTGTAAAAAAAGATGAACCATTAAAAATCGATGACATAGACTCACCTTATGCTTTTGATGAAAAACTTAAAGAAAAAATATGTGCAAGAGGATTATAAAATGCCTGGTTCTAAAGTCGCTTCTTTTGAGGAGCTTTTAAATTCAGTTTCTGTTAAAGAAATTAAATCAACAATACTAAAACCTTATGAAAATATATTAAAAAATCTTGATAATGTTTATATTTTCGGAATAAAAGAACTTGGAAAAAGGGTCTTTCATTATTGTCAAAAAAAAGGAATAAAAGTCGCAGGATTTGTTGATAATAATAAGGAAAATCACAATAAAACTCTTTTTGACACAAAAATTTTTGCAATAGAAGAACTTCTAAGCTCTAAACAAAATGTGACTATTATTATTGCCAGTACATTATATTTGTATGAAATTTTGACACGTTTAGAAAATTTTGGATTCAAAAACCTTCTTCCTGCTCAAATTTTGTCAGTTTATGATGAAGAGTCATTCTTTTATGAGCCTGCTCAGGACGGGGTTTTTGATGATTTGATTGAAAATAAAGCAGCTTATTTAGATGTTTATAATAAATTAGCTGACGAAAAATCAAAAATGATAATGGAAAATATTGTAAAATTTCGTACAAATTTTGATTTCAAACTCTTTCATGAAGCATTTGAACAATCGGGCAAAGCTTATTTTTATGATGAAATAATAAAATTATCTGATGAAGAAGTTTTTGTTGATGGTGGCGGGTTTGATGGAGATACCGTATTACATTTTGTCGAAAAAACCTCAAATAAATTCAAAAAAATATATTTTTTTGAACCCGATAAAAATTCTTTTCCTTTGGCATTAAAAAATTTAAAAAATTATCAAAATATAGAATATTTTCAAAAAGGTCTTTATTCTGATTTTGATACTCTTAGATTTTGCGAAACAGGATTGGAAGGAAGCTGTATTTCTTCGGACGGAAACATAGAAATAGAAGTCGTTCCTCTTGATTCTGTTGCAAAAGAAAACGCCACTTTTATTAAACTGGATGTTGAAGGTTCAGAAGAAGAAGCTTTAAAAGGAGCAAAAAATCATATAAAAAACTCTCCCAAAATAGCTGTATGTGTCTATCATAAATGCAACGACTTAAGAAAAATTCCTGAACTTATTTTGTCTTTAAACTTTAATTATAATCTTTATTTAAGACATCACACAAATAGCCTTTATGAAACGGTTATTTATGCAATTCCAAAGGAAAAATAATGATAAAAGTCTCTGACTACATAGCAAAAAGACTTAAAGAAATTTATGAAATCAAACATATTTTTATGATTTCAGGAGGCGGAGCTATGCATTTAAATGATAGCTTCGGCAAATACATTCCTTATATCTGCAATCATCATGAACAAGCTTCCGCGATTGCGGCAGAAGGTTACGCCAGAATAAACCAACAGCTTGCCGTAGTAAATGTCACAACAGGTCCAGGCGGAATCAACTGCCTAAACGGGGTATTCGGACAATGGACAGATTCTGTACCTGTTCTTTATATTTCAGGACAAGTAAAATATTCAACAACAACCGCTTCTTGTCCTAAAATACCTTTAAGACAACTTGGCGATCAGGAAGCCGATATAATAAGCATAGTGAAACCCATAACAAAATATGCCGTTATGGTGACTGATTCTAAAGAAATAAAATATCACCTTGATAGAGCTATTTATGAAGCCACAACAGGGCGTTTTGGTCCTGTTTGGATTGATATACCCATGAATATTCAAAGTTCAATGGTTGAAGAATCAGATTTAATTGATTTTATAGCTCCTGCCGCTCCGCAGTATGAACTTAAAATTGATGAAGTTATTAAAAGGCTTTCATCCGCCAAACGTCCTGTTATTTTGGCAGGTCATGGAATAAGACTCTCCGGGCAACAAAACACTTTTACTAATTTACTTGAAAAACTTGATATTCCTGTATTAAAAACTTTTAACGGAGCAGATATCTTGCCTGACACACACGCCAATTATGTTGGACGTTTGGGCACAATGGGGCATAGAAGCGGGAATTTTGTTCTTCAAAATGCAGACTTGATATTGTGCCTAGGAACAAGAAATAATATTCGTCAAGTCAGCTATAATTATGAAAATTTTGCTAAAAATGCTTTCAAAATTATAGTAGACATAGACAATGCCGAGTTGGAAAAACCCACCGTTACTCCTGATTTGAAAATCCAGGCAGATTTAAAAGATTTTTTACCCGAATTGTATTCTAAAATTCACGAAATAAAACGGTATGAATGGCTTAAATGGTGCCAAAATTTAAAAGAAAAATATTGTTTTGAAAATACTCCTGAGTATAAGCAACTAAACAATAAAATAAATCCTTATTATTTTACTCATATCTTGACAGATTGTATGAAAGAAAATGATATTTTAGTTACCGCAAACGGAACTGGTTCTGTAACCGGATTCCAGTCAGCACAAGCAAAAGAAGGGCAAAGGCTTTTGTGGAATTCGGGAAACGCTTCTATGGGCTATGACATTCCGGCGGCAATAGGCGCTTGTATTGCAGGAAATGGCAGAAACACGATTTGTCTTGCGGGTGATGGTTCTATTATGATGAATTTGCAAGAATTGCAAACTATCAAACACTACAATTTGCCAATAAAAATATTTGTTTTAAATAATGATGGATATATTTCAATAAAACAAACCCAAAAGAATTTTTTTGACGGAAGAATGACTGCCTGCGGAGAGCAAAGCGGCGTCAGTATTCCTGATTTTATTAAAATAGCTTCAGCTTTTGAATTAAAAACTGCAAAAATTGAATCGCCTGAAAATATTCAAAATCAAATTCAGGAAGTTTTAAACACAGACGGAGCTGTTTTATGCGAAGTCATACTAGATTCTGATTATATATTTGCACCAAAGCTTTCCGCCCGTAAACTTGAAGACGGGACAATGGTTTCGCCCAGCCTCGAAGATATGTTCCCTTTTTTAAGCAAGGATGAACTTGAGGAGAATATGCTCAAATGAAATTTACGGAATTATCTTTAAAAGGCGTATATTTGATTGAACCTGAACCGTTATATGATGAACGCGGATTTTTTATGCGAACCTATGCAGATGAAGTTTTTCAAGATTTCGGATTAAATAAAAAATGGGTACATGAAAGCCAATCCTGCTCTAAATGCAAAGGTATAATACGAGGATTACATTTTCAATTTCCTCCTTATGCTGAAACAAAACTTATTCGGGTAATAAAAGGTTCTATAATTGATGTTTTTGTAGATTTAAGAAAAAATTCCGCCACCTTAGGTAAATGGGAATCGGTGGAACTTTCAGAAAAAAATAAAAAAATGATTCTTATTCCAAGGGGTTTTGCTCACGGTTTTTGTACAACTTCTGATGATGTCGAAATGATTTATAAAATGGACAATATTTTTTCTCCTGAAAATTCAGGAAGCATTCTTTGGAATGATACCGATTTGGCTATAAATTGGTGCATTGAAAATGAAAATCCGATTATTTCAGAAAAAGACTCTAAAGCTATGACATTTACAGAATTTAAAGAAAAATATGGCGGCATTGAAATATGAAAAAAGTCTTAGTCACGGGTGCTAGCGGCTTCATAGGAAGACATACCCTTAATAAGCTTTTAGATTTAGGCTATGAAGTCCACGCTTTATCATTTAAAAACCCCATAATTTCAATAAAGGCAAACTGGCATAATGCGAATTTGCTTGACTATGCGGAAACCGCAAAATTAATAGAAAAAATAAAACCAACTCACTTGCTCCATTTGGCCTGGGATGTTTCACCGGGATATTTAAATTCACCCAATAATTTTGATTGGGTAGGTGCAAGCCTAAACCTTGTAAAAGAATTCCATAAAAATAACGGCAAAAGAATTGTAGCTTCGGGGACTTGTTTGCAATATCAGGAAGTTAATACTCCTTATAATGAAGAAACCACACCCAGAGTCCCTTCTTTTGTTTATGGAACTTGTAAGCAGGCACTCCAGTCGATGATAGAAATATTTTCAAAAGAAACAGGTTTAAGTTTTGCTTGGGGTTATGTATTTTTTCTTTACGGCAAACACGAATATCCTTACAGACTTGTTCCTTCAGTTATGAAGGCTTTAATCAAAAGGGAATCTCTTGACTGTACAGCTGGCGAACAAATACGAGATTTTATATATATAGAAGATTTAGCTGATGCTTTCGTAAAACTCTTGGACAGCGATATAAAAGGTTCTGTTAATATTGCATCGGGACAACCTATTCAAATAAAAGAACTTATTAACAAAATTATTTCTTTTTCAAACAAAGAAAATTTAATTAATATGGGCAAAAAACAACCTTCAGCATATGAAAGACCTCAGATTTTGGCTGACACATCAAAGCTAAAAAACCAACTTAACTGGACTCCGCAATATTCTTTAGACAAAGCTCTTTGGGAGACTTTTAACTGGTGGGAAAAGAATAATTAAAACTATATAAAGAAAGATTCGTATTTAAATTTTCCGTATTTCGGGAATAGATTATTTTGAAAATAATCTTCTGCAATAGCTAAATCTTGTAATGTGGTCAAAACAATATCGGGCTTTTTTTCAGAAATTTGCTCAGGGACAATTGCTGGTATCCCTTTATAATTTTCCGCATTATCTTTGTATTTTTTGTCTGACACAAAAACAATATCAAGTCCTGAAAGATCAAAATTATCAAAAATTATGTCACAAATCATACCTGTCCCATAAATAATGGCTTTTTTATTTTTGTATTTTTTTATTTTCGCATTAAGTTTTTTCTGAAAACCTTTTTCTTTCAAAATTTCTAAAAGTTTGTCATGTTTATAATTTTCCATATTAGAATATTGTTTTAAAAGATTTTTTTTATCCAAATAAAAATCGTGAGGAAGTTTATAAGCCAAATATCTCGGTAAAAGATTTTTTTTATTTTTTATAAAATCCATCGGATATTTTATCAGATTTTTGATTTTATAAAAAAGATTTTTTATAAAAACCTCTGTTTCAGAAAATTTACCCTCAAATTCTGTGTATTTAATATATTTTGTGTACAAATGCGCCATTGGCATAAGGCAATCATCCCAAGGTTTTTTTTGGCTTGTAAAATGGACTGCCGCCGGGTTTTTAACAGCCTTTTCAATATCTTTCTTCAAAGGATGCCAATCCCTTTCATCTTTTCTATAAAAACTGTCCTGTACATTCCATTTTAGATTTAATGGTTTTATTTTATCTTCAGCTACAAAGTTGAGAACATCTTGATCACATCCTCTTAATTCAATATCTTTATTGATTTCTATAAAATCAAACAATTTTTTCTCAAAATTATCATTTCTCCATTTTTTTAAATTCAACAACAAAATTCCGGCATTCACATAAAATTCATCAGTTTTTTTATATCTCCAATAATAATAACCAATATCTTGAACTCCGGCGAAATAATAATTTTCAATATCTTCATTAAATAATTCTGCCAAACTTTTATTAATAATAACATCAGAATCCAAATATAAAACCTTATCGACATCAGTAGGTAAAACGGATGCAATAATAAATCTATAATAAGTAACAATACTTATATATTGTCCAAAAATAGTACAATTTTTAAACATATCACTATCTATACGATAATATTGAATAGAAAAATCTTTTATTTTTTTCATTTCTGAAATTTTTGATTTAGTATTATCACTAATTCCGCCATCCAAAATATAAAAAAATAACTCATCTGTTTTTTGAGCATTTTTCAAAACAGAACAAATAGTAACTGCCATATGTTTTGCATAATTATCATCAGACGCTAAGCAAATATTTAGTTTCATTAATCCCCCTAAACTCACTTATAAAAAGGGCTTTAAAGCCTTATTCTAAAGTTATTATTGTTTATAATTTAAGCATTTGTCAATACATATTTTGACCCTTAAATACTTTTAACTATTCCAATCCGCTCCAAATTTTAAGATTTTCATCTTCTCCAAAAAAACTAAAATAATGTTGTGGAGTTCCTCTGGTTTTTGCTTTCCAAATCGGTGAATCTGTAAAATCTTTGATTTTTTGCAATGCCAAATTCTTACTTTCTTCATTATTAGTTTCCATGAAAATTCTAAACAATTCGCCGTAATCACCTAAAGCTTCTAAAAAAATATCAGCGGGAGATAATTCTTCAACATATTTATTACTCAAATCCCATTTTTTGTCACTTTTAGGTATTTTCAAAATATTATAAAATATTTCTTCCCAATCTTTTACCATTTTTTCTAATGAAAATATATTGTAAGCATAATTTTTTGCTTTTTCTGAAAGTTTTTGACGATATGAACTATCTTTATACAAAAGCTCAATCAAACTGATATATTCTTCAATATCTTTTGCCACCAAGCCTGTTTCTTTGTCTTTCACCATGTATTTTTCCATTGGATTACCCAAAACAACAGGAACAACCCCAGCTGCCATACTTTCTGCTAAAACTTGATCACAAGTCCCATAATGATAAGGCGCAAGAGGATAACCAAAAATATCAAATTCAAAAAGTTTTGTATTAATATCAGAAACCAATCCGGTAAACTCAAATTTATCGGCTATGCCTAGTTTTTTCGCTTCTTCCTCTACTTCTTTATGAGAAGAACCTCCGCATACAATAAATTTTGCATTAGGAATATTTATTTTTGAGCAAATTTGCAAAAAATCAGGATGGATTTTACAATAATCAACTGTGCCTATATAACCTATATTAAAGTTTTTATTATCTTTTTCAGAAGCACTTGGTTTTATATGCTCAAGACCACCTGTTGACCAAACTGTATGAAATTTGCTTTTATCACCTGAAAAATTCTTTACTTCCTCACACTCAAAGCTTAATGGTGTTGTAAATACAAAAAAATCAGGATAACAAAGAGCTTTTTCAGTAAAAACATAAGGAGGATGAAACCCTGATATATGACTCCAAAAAATAATTCGGGAAAGAGGAATATCTTGCCTTACAAGGAAATCATACAAAAGCGGGTGATTCCACCAGTGAACCAAAACCACATCGGCTTTTTCTATTTCTTGTATTATAAGAGAAGGATTTTGAGCACATTTTTCTTTTAATGGGATATTATTTTGGGTTGTCACAGATATAGCGTTTTCATTTGCAAAATCAAGACAAATAATGCTATGACTAAAACCATTATTTTCTTTTGCTTTTAATAGATAATTTAGAACAACTCTACCGACGCCTCCTCCCAAATGAGGAGTGATATGTAAAATATTAATAGGCATACAATACAAAGTCTCCAAATATAGGAGCGTGCTGTCTTATTTTAAATTTATAATCAGGTATCAATTCTTTTAAATATTCCGCAACTTCATACAAATCGCTAGGATAATGATATACACATATTGCCACTTTGGGTCTGTATTTTTTGATGGTTTCTTTAGCCCCTTTTAGAAAATCCATCTCCATTCCTTCTATATCAACTTTGATAAAAGTAACTTCTTTCCCCTCCAAAAATTCATCCAAAGAGCAAACTTGGATTTTGTCTTCGGACTTATTACTATTTTCGGAAGTTTCTGAAATCAATCCATGTCTTATAGGAAAATCTTCCACAAAGGTATATGACATTTGAGTTGATTTTTCACCCAATCCCGCTTTTACAAGGGTCACTTTATCATCCGTAAAGGCCCATTCTTCAGAAAGCCTTTTCATTCTTTTTTGCAAAGCAACAAATTGTCTTTCGCCGGGTTCAAAAGCATATATATGCTTAAAAGTACCAAGATTTTCCCAAATAAATCTCTCTACCGAATCACCTACAAAAGCACCTGCATCAACAAAAATTTCTTCAAAATTACCGCTAAATTCAGGAAGAGAAAAATACATATCTTTTTCCATAACTTCATAACAGCTCTGCAAAGAACTGGTCAACATAGCAAATAAAATAGCGTTAAATACTGTGACGGATTTTTCGTCTTCTAGCAGAGTATCTCTTACATAGCTTAGTCTTTCATAATTCTTTATAACAAAATAACCGTCAAAAGAAATCATATTCAAATTATTATGAGCCAAATTATCCATAACCTGTTTTACCGCGTGTCTTGCCGCAATAAAAACCGATTTAAAATTATATTTTGAGATTTCATCAGGCATAATAACAGGAACATCTTCAATTTTTGTTCCGTTTTTAGCAGGATCTCTATCAATAAAGCAAACTACTTTAGCCCCGATTGATTTTAGATAATTAACAGCCCAACTTCCAACAGAACCAGCACCATAGATAGCAATACCTGTTGAAAATTCTTTTTCCATATCATTAACTAAGGACTGTTTTTCTTTTATTAATAAATCTATATCTTGAGATTGATATTTAATTTTTTGTAAATTTTTCAACTTTAGCCTTCTTTCTTCTTTACATTAGATCAAAAATATCTTTGTTTTGCCATCCCAATCCTTGTGCTGATTGTCTTATCTGATTCCTATATAAATACGATGAAATAATAAGGCAACTGTTTTTTTCATAACAATTTGCCGGATCTTGAATTTCTATACCTTGATATACCGCTTTTTGCTTTTGCGGACTCATATCACATATTTTGATTTTATTAAAATCATTTTTCAATAAAGGCAAAAAAGTCAGTAACTGACCGGATATACCCCAAAAAACAACTTTATCATAATTTTCCATTATTGTTTTTATATTCTGAGCTTTATTAGAAAATTCTTTAAACGACTTCAAGAAAAATTCACCGATATCATTATTATTTTTTGATTCTATAACATTTTTTTTATCATTTTTTTGAGCAACAATGGCTAAAGAAGGATATTCAAATTCCGGAGCAGATAATATTTTTTGTTTAACTGCTTTTACCTCAAAGCCATTATTATTCAAAACATTAATAAAAGCATTCGGAGAAAAGTGATATATATGTTCCCTAATGCTTATCCAAAAACCTTTATTTACAGGACATTTTTCATACCCCTCAGCATCAGGGACTTCCAGTACCAGATATCCGTCATTTTTAAGAACCCTATTAGCTTCGTTAAGGACTTTATTTATATCTATAATATGCTCGAACACATGAAAATATGTCAAAACATCCTGAGTTCCTTCTTCAAAAGGCAAAGAAACCGCACTTCCTTCAATAAAAAGTGGGGCATTTTTATTATCGCCAACAGAAAAACTCTTCAGATCAACATCAACGCCACAACAAACAGAGCCCCAATTATTTTTCATTAGCCAAGATACAAAACCGCCTCTTCCGCAACCTATGTCAGAAACTCTTTGTCCTTGAAGGTCAAATTCTTCCAACAAACTTTTATAGTATTCATATTTTTTGATATTTTTACTTGCCGTAACATCAAAATGAGAACTGTCAAAATAAAAACATTCTTGAGTATAAAAATTCGATAATTCTTCATCTGTAATATTGGAAACCCACACCAAGCCACAATTTTCGCATTTGCAAAACTTGGCTGTATAATTAAATACTGAATGATTAAGTCCACTATATTCCCAATCAATTAAATATTCGCCATTACAATTACAGGTAGGGCAATTTATATTACGGTCATTATTTTCCATCTTAACTCCATACTTTATATAAATTTTTTCAATATTTTATCTTTATAAGGGTCTATATTATCAATTTGGCAATGCTTGATATGTCCGCAAATACTGCAAGTCAAATTTTCACATCTTTTCCCTTCCAAATGTTGAATCCTCAATGAATTATATTCGGGAGAATTCCAAATTTCTTTTAAAGATTGTTTGTTTGTATCTCCAATTATAAGCTTTTGTTCCCAGTCAGGGCAACAAGCACTTACTGTTCCATCAGAATTAATAGCCATGGAATAGAAAATATAAGAACAAACATCTTTATCTTCTTGTTTTTGGCTATACTGACTCGCATCAGATATTTTTATATCAGAATGCTTTTGGATATCAAAAGCAGGCCATATTGATGTCAGATTTTCAACAAATATTCTGTCACAATAGTTACCAAAAATATCATAAAAAGATTTTTCGTCATCTTCGGTCAAATAATTTTTTGGAATTTTTGCGGTAATTTCACAATCTTTTTTATTAGCGTAAAGCCATTTAACATTTTCCAAAAATTTTTCAAAATCCAATTCAACACCGCAATATTTTTTGTATTGTTCGACATTTACACCTTCAACAGAAATATTTATTCTGTCTACTCCCGCATCAATTACGGCAGCCAGTCTTTCTTTATCAAAAAGAGCACCGTTTGTCGCCAAATCTATTTTTTCAATTTTTCCACTTTTTTTGGCATAATCAATCATTTTTTCTAAATTTTTATTTAAAAAAGGTTCTCCTATTTTATTCATACGCAAAAATTTAATTGGATTGTTAAATTCTTTCAAATCATCGATTATTTTATAAAACAATTCAAGTTCCATAATACTGCGCTTATAACCGACATTTTCAATTAAGTTTCTATGCCCTGAAGGACAAAATTGACACTTGAAATTGCATAAACTTGAAGGATCTAAATATAAAAGAAACGGCGTTTCAATAGGTATTACATCCTGAAGAGGTGTTCTGTTTTCAAGGTTCAATTTTGATTTTATTTTCGCTTTCATTTATTTAATCCTTTCTTTAGGCAAAGCATAAAATACTGCGGAATTTCCACAATAATCATGCAAATTAAAAAATAACTTATAATTATCCTGATCCATAAGGAATTTAGGTATTTTATACAGACCGTCTTTGTTGTGATCAGCAAGAACCATTACAACAGGACGCATTTTTTTTATAGTTTCTTTAGCTCCGTATAAGGCATCCAATTCACTACCTTCTATATGCAATTTGATTATTGTTGGATTTATCTCAGGCATTGAATCTATTGTTACCGATTCAGCGGTTTCTGGACCATTTTCATTTATTTGAGAAGCATATCCCAGCTCTGCTTGAAATTTAAAGTGACCGCATTTACCACAAATCGCTTTATCAAGCATAGTAATATTTGAAGGAAGATTTCCAATATTTTTCTTTAATTGTTCGAAATTATTTTTATCAGGTTCAAATGCCCAAATATGAGCAAATTCACCTTTTGTTTTTTCAATGAATTTTTTAATGCTTTCTCCCTTATGAGCCCCGCCGTCTAAAAAAACTTCTTTTTCGGTGAGCTTAGGAAAATTTTTAAAGTTAAAAAATTTTTCATCCTCAATCACTGGGAATTTGCTGTATATTAATTCTTTACGTCTTATTCTCCACCATAAAAATTGCAAATAATGAGCAATGGATTTTTCATCATGTTCTAAAGCTTCACATATTGAAAAAATTTCTTTTTTCTCATCATTATCAAACTCTGGTACAAACCAGCCATTTCCCATAATATTATTCAATTTTAATTCGGAATAATCATAAAAATGTCTAACATCTTTGCACCCTAAGTTAATTAAAAAATCTTTTATCGGCTCGTACGGGATTGAAGCGATGCAGACAACAAAAGTTAATTTATCCAAATCATTTTTAGGAATATCATTTGGAGATATCACTTCTATTCCCGAAATATTACCTGAAAACTTTTGGTCAACTATATATTTTGGGGAAATATCAGCTTGCTTTAATAAATCTAAAGCCATTTTGCCCATAGCCCCGGCACCATAAAGCACAAGACCTTCGTGAGAAATTTCTTTATAGAAATCTCCTAATTCTACATTTGAAGTAAATAATTTATTTAGCTCATCTTTCCAGACTGGCATTTCTCTTCCATCTTTTTAAGTAATTCTTCAGCAAAATTATCAATATTATCAGGCATCCCATGCGTTAATTGCCCGCAATCTTTACAGATTGGATTATTCTTACGTTCTTTTTTCAAAAACATTTTTCTGTATTGATTTATTTTTTCGCCAAGCCATATATCCTTTACTGATTCTTTTTTTGCATCTCCAACTATAAGTTTTCTTGACCAATCCAAAAAACATAAGCTTGCAAGACCGTCAGAATTTATGGAAAGAGAATAGAATGGGTACGGACAAACAGAAACTTCCGTAGGTTTTTGACCATATATGCCAAATTCTTGATTAACCTGCACTTCTTTTAATTCAAATTCCGGCCAACAAGACATTACATGTTCTATATAAACCCCATCAGCAATATCTCCGAATATTTTATAGAAAAGTTCTTTGTCTTCTTCTGTTAAAATATCACCGTTTATTTTGACAATAATCTCGCAGTTCCCTCTTTTTTCATATAAATCTTTAATATTTGCGACCAATTTATCAAAATCGACTTTATAACTGGAAAAATCCCAATATTGCTGGGCATTTATACCTTCTATCGAAATATTTACTCTGTCTAATCCCGCACTCATAATTTCTGTATTTATTTTTGGATTTAATAAAGAAGCATTTGTGGTGGTATCAATTTTTTCAACACAGCCTTTTTCTCTGGCGTATTTTATCATTTCTGCGAAATTAGAGTTTAATAAAGGTTCTCCGTCTTTATACAACCTCAAAACTTTTATCGGTTTTTCAAATTCACAGATATCATCAATAATTTTTTTGAATAAATCAAAGTCCATTATTTTTAATGGCCTACCGATTTCTTTCATCAATTTTCTGTCACCGGTCGGGCAAAATTTACACTGAAAATTACAAGCATCCGATGGGTCAACAAAAACTATAAAAGGTGTAGAAAGAGGGATTACACTTTCCAATTTTGTCCTGTTTTCCAGATCTATTCTAGGCTTAATTTTAGCCTTCATCCAATCTCCCTCCTCTATAAAACTACCTATCTATAATAACACGGTTTAAAAAAACAGACAATTAAAATAGCATAGTGGACCCCGAAATAATTAATGCAAAAGCATACTAATATATTCAAATATTGGAATCTTGAACAATGATAGATATTTAAATTTTCCATTATTTGGTATTAATTCTTTCTCAAAGAAATTTTCCGCTCTAAAATATTCTTGCAAAAGAATAAGGACCAAATCAGGTTTGCGTATTGTGATTTCCGACGGTTTTATCATATCGAATGTTTTATATTTGTCTTTTGTTGTGTCGATTTTTTCATATTTTAAATCTGAAATGCCTATTATATTAAGTCCTGAAAGATCAAAGTTATCACAAATAACTTCTGCAAATAATCCAGCTCCATATAAAATAATTTTTTTATCTTTATATTTTTTTGAAAGATTATCTATTCTTTTTTGAAATTTTTGCTTTTTTAAAAATTTTAAAAATGCTTCATAAATAATTTTATCCATTTTATATGACTCCATTTACATTTCTTTTTTAGCTACAAAAATAAGGACAGGAGTATAGTCAATATGTCCGAATTTTTCGTCTAAAACGGCTACAATATAAGGG
>JAEWLZ010000115.1 GCA_023457295.1 Cyanobacteria bacterium OH_PDB_112 | reverse complement strand
ATTCCTTGGTATCAGAGCATAATGCCAAAGATGAAAATTTATTATGTCTAAAAACTAAAATCGGTAAAAAATACAGATTAAAAGTATTTTTTGAAAAAGTCAGATAATTTTTTTATATTAATTGCATATCTTCCTGATTTTTAAATTGCATATCATAAAGGGTTTTATATTGACCGTTTTCAATATTGATTAGCTCTTCATGTGAACCGAGCTCAACTAAATCTCCTTGATTGATAACTGCTATTTTATCAGCATTACGAATCGTTGAAAGTCTGTGTGCTATTACAAAAACTGTTTTATCTTTCATAAGATTTTCAATGGCTTTTTGAACAATCGCTTCGGCTTTGTTATCCAATGCAGAAGTCGCTTCATCCAAAATTACAATAGGAGCATTTTTAATAAAAGCCCTAGCTATTGCAACACGCTGCTTTTGTCCTCCTGACAAAAGAACGCCTCGTTCACCTATTTGAGTATTTACACCCAATTCAAGACTTGCAACAAACTCATCAAGGAAAGCCATTTTTAAAGCTTTTTGGATTTCCTCATCAGTAGCATCAGCTTTACCGAGAAGAATATTTTCTTTTATTGTTCCGGAGAAAAGGAAGTTATCCTGAAACACAATAGCAATATTGTTTCTTAAAGACTCAAGTTTATAGTTTCTTATATCAACTCCGTCAATTTTTATAGAACCTGATTTTACATCATAAAATCTCGGAATAAGATTTACTATTGTTGTTTTACCGCCACCTGAATTTCCTACTAAAGCTATAGTTTCACCTGCTTTTACATTTAAATTTATATTTCTAAGAACAGGAACATTTTCCAAATATGAAAAATTCACATTTTCCAAATTAATTCCGTTATATATTCCTTTTAATTCAATAGAATCAGGATTGTCTTTTATTTCAGGCTCTTGGTTTAGCAAATCAAAAACCCTTTCAATCGCCATAAAAGAGAATTGAACATCTTTAAAGTTATTACCTATAGTTTTTATAGGATTATAAAGCATAATTAAAGCTGTTATAAATGAAACAAAATTTCCGGGAGTAATTTGCTTTGTAACAATCAAAAAACTACCAAAACCAATAGCTAAACCTATTCCCACAGAAACGATTACATGCATCATTGGGGAAAGCCAAGAAGTTTTTTGAACCATTTTTATACTTAATTTGAATATAGTATCTAAGTTAGAGCTAAATTTATTGACTAAAAATTTATGCAAATTATATGCGGTAATAGTTTTGTTCCCGCTAAAAGCTTCATTATAAAAAGTAATAATCGAAGACCCCGCATGTACGGTTTTATTTACAACATCTTCAATTTTTTCTCTCATTTTAGAAACAGGATATAAAGCTGCCGCCAGTACAACAATAGCTATTATTGCCAATTGCCAAGAATTATAAATAAGTACACAAATCAAGGATATTGAAGAAAATAGTCTAGATACAAATATCTTCAAATTGTTTAAAAGTCCCGCACAAGCAGCATCCGCATCTCCATTAAATCTATATACAACATCTCCTGAACTTTTGGTATTAAAATAGGCAGTTTCAAAGCTTAGCATTTTTGAAAATAATTTTATTTTCAAATCATTGGTTATTTTAATGCCGACCCAGGTATTCATATATGTGGCAAAATAATTTAAAATTCCCTGAGCAGATGTAAAAGTAATAATCAAAAGCGGTATATACCATGGGGATTCCATTTGCTGATTTACCATTACAACATCCATATAGGGCTTTAAAGACAAAGCTATTACAGCATCCAAAGAACCTATTGGTATACAAATCAAGACCGCAGCTAATGCCCTTATCCAATATGGTTTTATAAATGGCCACATGCGCGAATAATTTCGATAAAAATTGCTATTTAAAATTCTCTCTTTAATTTCATTCATTATATTATTCGAATATCTTTCTTTTCTCTCTATAATAATCTATCAAGCATATTCAAAAGTAAATAATTTATTTACTTTAAAAGCAGATAAGTTAACTTATCTGCTTTTAAATCGTTATTTATTAAAAATCAATCTAAACAACAACTTTGTGTTCAAGAGTCTCAAGATACCTTACAGCCATAGTCGCAGAAATAGCACCATCTGAAGCCGCTGTGATAATCTGACGCAAAGGAGTTACTCTTATATCTCCTGCAGCATAAACACTTTCTGTGGATGTTTTCATATTTTCATCAGTGATGATAAACCCGTTTGCATCCATTTGAATTTTACCTTCAAAAGTTTTTGAATTTGGCGTAAATCCCACATAAGGAAATACTCCATCTGTATCCAAAGTCCTTGTTTCATTGGTATTAACATCTTTAATAATGATTGAATTCACTGAATTTTCACCAATAATTTCAACCGGTACAACATTCCAAATAAATTCGATTTTGGCATTAGCAAAAGCTCTTTCTTGAACTATTTTATCAGCCCTAAGAGCATCACGTCTATGAAGAACATAAACTTTTTTTGCAAATTTGGTTAAATATGCTGCCTCTTCAATAGCTGCATTACCACCACCAATTACAGTTACGGTTTTATCACGGAAAAATGCTCCGTCACAAACAGCGCAATAGCTTACACCTCTTGATAAAAATTCTGCTTCACCTTTAATACCGAGTTTTTTAGGACCAGCACCTGTTGCGATGACAACAGTTTTAGCAATAAATTCTTTATCTAGAGTTTTGATTTTATTTTTTCCGTCTTGAAAATCAACACTGACAATTTCTTCCATAGGATATTTATCCACATTAAATTTGTCGGCATGCGATTCAAATTGTTCCATAAGGTCAAATCCCCCAACAAGAGAAAAACCCGGATAATTTTCAACTTCAAGATAATTTGTTGGCTGACCTCCAATCATATTTGTATCTATGACTGCTGTTTTTGCATTGCCTCTGGCACCATAAATAGCGGCACTCAAACCCGCAGGTCCACCGCCCAAAATAACTAAATCATATTCAAAATTTTGCATTATTATATTTCCCTTCAGTCTTCTTTTTTTCTACATTTTTTGCTAATCAAACATATTTTTGTCACCGGATATTTTAGTACCCTGTAATTTATATTTTACTACATCTTGTGAAATAAGTTTACCTTCTTTATATTTTTCAATAACAAAAGTATCTGTTCCAAAAAACCGCTCATTTTCTATTGTAATTTGCACAGTTTCCCTTTCATGTTTACGAGAATTTTTGCTTGTACGAGAAAATCTGGCACGATTATTGATTACTTCATCAACATTTATTGTTGCGGTTGCTTCTGTCACAGGGTTTGTAAGAGTTAAATAATTATCCCATTTTGTGAAAATCCAAACATCAGAAGTGCTAGATTTATAATCATCGGGATATTTTGCCTGAAGCAACGTTGAATGAATTGCCCATTGACCATAGATAGCGACAGGCATTTTATCAATAGCTTCGACAGAGCCGTTCAAAACAGTAGGAGGTTTTGCTGCCAAATAATTATCAGACGGCGCACACGCCAAAAATATATTCAGCAATAATGCCGAAATCATATTTCCCACCTTTCCATAAACTGTACCGTGTTATTTTGTTTTGTGCAATCGGGCTTTTGACTTACCCTTCTTTATGATATAAATTTTTTATACGGAGGTCATTGTTAAGATGGGTAATACACATAAGCTAGTTTATATAGAGACACTCGGGTGTCAAATGAATAAGTCTGACTCGGAAAGAATTTTGGGAATTTTATCAAGTATAGGCTACGATGAAACCACCGATGAAAGAGAAGCTGATTTGCTTATCGTAAACACCTGCAATATCCGACAGCTTTCTGCCGACAAAGCGTACAGCCGTCTTGGAAGGTGGGGGCAAATGAAAGAGCATCGCCCTATTAAAATAGCTATTTGCGGATGCGTTGCGCAACAAGATGCCGAAAAAGTGTTCAAGCGCGCACCTTATGTGGATTTGGTTTTTGGAACACATAATATTTATGAGCTTCCAAATCTACTAAAACGCACCGAAACCGAAGAAAATGTCTGCTCTATTATGAAAAAACCTTTTGAAGCTGATGAAAGTGCCTTTGCACCCGTACGCAAAGAAGGTCTTAATGCATGGATTCCGATAATTGAAGGTTGTGACTATTTTTGCACATACTGTGTAGTACCTTATGTGCGCGGACGACAAAGAAGCCGTGCTGCGCAAGATATAATCGCAGAAGCAAAAAGTGTTGTGGCTCAAGGCTACAAAGAAATCACTCTTTTGGGACAAACTGTCGATTCTTACGGGCGTGATTTTGAGGACGAAAAAACCACACTTGCAAATCTTTTGCGCGAACTTTCCAAAATCGAAGGGCTTTTGCGCATACGCTTTGTGACTTCCTACCCGACAGATATCACAGATGAGCTTATTCAAGCTGTTAAAGAACTTGATAAGGTTTACAAGTATTTTCATATTCCTATGCAATCGGGCTCAACAGAGGTATTGAATCGTATGAAAAGACGCTACACTCGCGAGGAATATCTTGAAATTTGCAACAAAATCCGCTCTGAAATTCCTGATGTGACGATTACATCGGACTTTATAGTCGGATTTCCTGGTGAAACCGAGGAGCAGTTCCAAGAAAGTATGACGATTATTGATGAGGCAGGTCTGGATTATTCAAATACCGCCGCATACTCACCTCGCAAGCAAACTCCCGCCGCCACTTGGAAAGCAGACTTTGTTGACCACCCTACTAAAAAAAGGCGTTTGCAAATTATCAACGCAAAAGTTAAAGAATTTTCGTATTTTTCTAACTGCAAATATGTCGGTAAAACCCTTGAAACCATTGTTGAAGGCATAAAAATTGAGGACGGCGAAAAGATTCTTACAGGCAAATCTATTAACGAAAAACTCGTTCACGCAAAAGGCGACTTCGATGAGTCAATCATCGGAACTTTGGTTCAGGTAAAAATCACCGAAGGCTCAAATTGGTGCGTGAAGGGAGTTGTTGTTTAAACGCCTAATTCTGTCAATTTGTTTTCGGCATCTCTTTGTGCTTTTTCAGCTGCATCTAAATTTTTTTCCCTTTTAGTCATTTCTGTTAATAGCACTGATTGTTTTTTTTCAATTAGTACTATTAATTTCCAAATATCTATACTATATCTATCTATTTCATTAAATCTATATCTGCAATAACCTTGATTATCAATAGATTTATTAGATTGTTTTATAAGTGTATCAATTTCATGATAATCACTTTTTAAATCAACATAATTTATGTTTTCGAAATAAATATTTGGTAAATTCGGATTAAAATTTATTTTTTTATTGCTAGTTCTTTTATGGATTTTTTTACAGTTATCCTCGTATCTCTTTTTTCTGGATAACAATTGCTCATTACGAGTATTTATTTGCTGAGAATTATTATCTAAAGCAATTAATTTTGTTTGGAAAGTTGTAAGTCTATACCTGTATAAAAATGGTCTTTCTTCTAATGAATTGTCACTCTCAAAATGAGCATTGGTATATATTAAAGATAAATTTTCAATTTCTTTAATAAGATTTTTATTATATCCATTTCCAATAATAACTTCTTGTTCAGGGGTTAACTTATAATATAATTCGACCATATCTTTATGGATTTTTTCAGTTTTAGGTATTTTAACAAAGAGCATTTGCCCAAATGCAAGTGATGAGAAAAAGAACACAACTATTAAAATTATGAATAAAGGTGCTAAATAATTTTTCTTTATTGGAATTGTGATCCATTTGGTAGTAATTTTATCATCAGATAAAATTAGTTTTGATAAAATAATAGCAATATAAAAGCAAAAGAGCATTAAAATAAAGACATTTTGGAATACTATTATCAAAGTTATTAAAAATGCCGAAATAATGAGAGGTTTAGTAGGTTTAAAAGTAGTTTTCCTTATTTTCATCCTCCTTTAGACTATTCTTTGCCGTAAACTTATTGGTACCAACAATAATAAGGTTTTTTAATCTATAAACCCAATCCCTACCCAAATAATAACATTTTGGAAATGTTTTGATCAACTAAGTTAATAAAAAATTAATATTTACTAAAAGTCACAGCCCACCTGAAAAAATAATCGTCATTTTATTCCTCGCAATGACAAGTTACCCCGCGAAGGAGGAAATATTTTAAGCTGTAATTACCTCATTATGACTTTAATAATACTTATTTTTCTGTCCCTGTATATGATTAATAAAATTAATCAGAGGGTGGCTCTCAGGTAGATTTTGATGTAATTCATCTGTTATATCGGTAAAACCAGTATCATTCTTCCCTATCACCATATACCTTATGCATTTTTTGTCAGCATCGAATTTAAAAAACAGTGTTTGTTTGGAACTATTATATTTTTCAGGTGCCAAATCTTTTAGGGGACCTAAAATTAAGTTGGTTTTATCAGCTAAATATATTTTATCTGTTAATATTTTTTCCGCATAAGGAATCCCAAAAATAAGATCTTTAGAATGATTTTTAAATTGCTCATTTAGGCTTCCATGTTCATAAATTTTGAATGAAGGGTCTATTAAAACTGATTTTTGTATAATATCTTGATTAATAAATATATCATTAGTATAAGCGGTTACAATATTCTTCTTTTCCGTCAATCCCAAAAAATAGTGGGTTACATTATTGAAAAAATTCTTATCTTTTACAATAAAAACTTCATGCAAGTGCCCTAATTTTTGTTGTATTGTTTTGCCGGCTTTTATTGCCAGTTCGTGACATACACCATATATGCTATTCTCGCTGTCTTTTGTGAAGAAATTTTCCAAAGTTAAATATTTTTTACTTGGTGTTATCTTTAATTTTGAAAGATTGGAAGAATTTGAAATCAAATCTTTTTTAGAAAAGATACATCTGTCTAAAACATCTTGAATTACACCCTCTTGAACTGATGACAATCTCGTTCCGAATGAAACTGCAGAATTTTCGCACATCTTTTTAGGAGAAGTTCGATAGTTTATTGATTTATCAGTATTTGATAACATAATCGGGGTCATTTTATATTTTTCTCAAAAAACATTGCAAGTGATTATAAAAAATACCTAAAGCCTTAAAATTGCTTTTATTTTTTATACAAATTTACAAAAATACATAACTCTTGCCAAAAATTCGCTGCTTTACACTCAGTCGGGGCTTTCACCAGATTTACTTTGACGTCGTTATCAACTTTTACTGCTCAGAAATACTCGACTAATAAGCCCCTGCATTACGCACAAAAGAGCGCTCCAAGCTTCTTAAAAACTTTATAACCTGATGTTCCTGTTTTTTTCTTAGAGGGTCAACAAGTACCGTAATCATCTTAAGTCTTTGCCCTACCCAAATATCTGTAAGCGGTCTATCACCCACCATAGCGGCTTCAAGCGGAGAAATTCCAAGTTCTTTTAATGCTTCACGGACAAATTTTCTGCTTGGCTTGCCCGCCTTGAAATATATAGGCATATCAACAACTTCACGCACTTTTTTTTCATAAGAAGGAATAGGATTGTTGCTAACGATTGCGACTTTAAATTCTTTCATAAGTTCATCGAGCCACGCTTTGATTTCTTCTGTAAAAACTCCTGTATTTGGCGCCATAAGTGTATTATCAAGGTCAAAAATAAAGCCTTTTACACCTTTTTTACGCATTTCTTCCAAATCTATCTGCAAAACATTTTGTAATACAAAATCCGCCTTTAAAAACATTCTATTCTCCTATACTTCTTATGATAGCCATTTTATAATCTTCCTCAAGCCAATCCACGGGTGAAAATTTGAGATAAAGCTCCTGATTTGTATTTGCCACCTCAAGTTGGTTTCCGTGAATATCTTTTATCTCTGTTATATATGCCTTAGCTTGATTTTTCGGGGTAAAAATTTCTACTTCTTCGCCTTTTTCTGCTTTATATTTCATTTTTGCAAAGTATCCATTTTCATCCTTATTATTTATTATCGCATAAAATCTCGCTCCTGCCTTAGAACCCGATGTATCATAACGATATTCATCCTCAGGGACTTCTCCGAGTAAAAATCCTGTCGTATAACCTCTATTACCGACTTTTTTAAGCTCCTCTAAAAGAGCATCGGCATCATAGCTTTCACCTTTTTTCATTGCATCAAGGGCAATTCGGTATGTTTTGGCAACATTTGCCGCATAATACATACTTTTGGTGCGTCCTTCTATTTTGATTGAACTCACCCCGGCTTCTGCAATTTGCGGAAGATATTTTATAAGAGCAAGGTCTTTTGGACTCATAATGTAAGTCCCATGTTCATTTTCGGCAATTTCATAAGGCTCTGAAAGTCGGTTTTCTTCCACAAGGTAATATTTCCATCTGCAAGGCTGCGCACAGAAACCCTGATTGGATTTTC
>JAEWLZ010000114.1 GCA_023457295.1 Cyanobacteria bacterium OH_PDB_112 | reverse complement strand
TGCGGATCTGACCCGTGGAGATCAGGCCCTGCGTGAACGCCTTGGGCTGGGTGATTTCGCGAATCAGCGTTACTTATCAGACAATGAACGAGAAGTTCAATCTTCCGGGATTCTAGCGAATCTGTTGGTTAATCTCCGGCACATGAAGAACCAAGCCGTTCAGTCTGGTCAAGCGATGGGCCTAAAGCGGGATATACTAAGCATGGTTCCTCAAATGAAGTCACGAGAGATGTTTACGCAGTTGGTTGCCTCGGGTATGGACCCTGCCGCTGCCGCACAACTCTCTGGGATTGGTGGGCAAGGCTTGACTCCCGAAGGTATGGCCACTATTTCCGCTGCCCAGCAAAAAGCCAAGGCCAGAGAAGCGGCCCGAGTGATGCCTATGCAGATCAATACTCTGGCAAGTATCGCGGGGAGTGCCGATGATGACATTCTTCAAACTCAGAATGAACGGGTTCTTGAAGATTTGGCGACTGCACCGAATTTTCAAGAAAAATTTCTTCAGATGGCGACAGGGTCTCCGACCTTACCAGAACATTTTGGGTCTAATCCGGACGACCTGGCCAGGTTGATGATGGTCCTAGATGAAGTCCGAACAATGGCGGGCAGTGAACGAGGCTGGTATCAAAACTGGGGATTTTCTGGTGTCAGTAATGATCAGATCGCTGGGGTTATCGAATCATTAAATGCTCTGGTTCCTTATCTTAGAGAGAAAGCTCAGCAAGGCTACTCCGGATAGACAAGATACCATTTTCCAGACTTAATATTTGTTTGCCGAGGACATTGATATTGTAAACATCAATGGCAAAAAAGACATAAATAGGTGTAAGTATGGTATTAATCGTACAAATAATTAAACAAATTTTAGCCCAGCGTGGCATAGGACACCTCCAATCGAGACCACCGTTCTTGGTTAGAGTGTAACATTACAAGCAACATTTGTCAAAAGGAAATTATAAAGGGACACAGCAATGGCAGCACCACTTCTCGCAGCGATACCAAAGGTCTTGAGTAGTTTAATAAGTCTGTACTTTTTATATCAAGGGGCCAAAGGAGCTAAGGACACCTACTCGTCCTACAAGAAAGGGACGCGACCACAGCAAGTGGGTCAGAATCCGATGACATTGCTTGAAGTTCCACCGAAAGTGGTTCCGAAAAAACCAGCGTTATCAACTTTTGGTAAACTGGGGGCCTTGTCAAAAGCGGCATCAGGTAATAAACTAAACATGTTGTTCGGGGCCATGAGCTTAGCAAGTCTGCTCGGCGAGATGGGGGGCCAGGAGGAGCAGGAAATGCCGCCTTATGGACTTACTGGGACACGGCAATTGGATCCACAGATGCTAATGGCTCTGCAACGTATGGGTCAGTTGCAACCGAACATGCCATATGGCGGGACATCGCAGGGAATGGACGACATTACCTCAATGATGTCTATGCTTGGCCAGATATAATAGGAGGGTATGACAGTGGCTAAACTTGGAGCAGCGGAAGTTAAAGCGGCAATCCAGTCAATTCTGAAATTTATTCAGAAGAATTACGGTAGAGGGGAAATCTTTGAGGCGGACTACAACCGACTCCAGGAACAGTTAAAAGTTCTTCGTGAACAAAAAGTTCCCGGGATGACCTCAGTCATGAAGCGAATCAAGGATTGGGCCTTATTCCCAGAGGATAAAGCCAATAAAGCCGCTGTCAAGTCTGCCTATAATGAGCTTCGAGCTTTACTGTCCGGGAAGGGCACGACAGCGAAAGCTGAACCTGTAGTGTCTAAGGCTGAGCCAGTCAAGCCGAAACCTGCGCCCAAGAAAACTATTGAGGAAAGCGTTGACGACGACATTAAAGCTGCGGTCGCTACGATCCAGGCCAAAAAGAAGAAGGCTGCACCCGCAGCAAAAGCACCGGCTAAGGCCACCGCACCTAAGAAGGAAGGGCCGAAACCTATCGTCGTAAAGAAAGACACGAAGCCAAAGGACCCACAAACCCCGGTAATCCGATTAACTAAAGGCTTTAACCGGAGTCCCGACGGCAAGGTCGTTGTCCTCAGGACGGCAAATTCTATACATACAAAGGATCTGAGCAAAGATAACGAGCCGTTCCGCGTTGTACGGTTCAAAGGCCAGGTCCGCGGGGAGAATAAAAATCCGGTTGTCGCATTCATTGAAGAAAATAGGGACAAGCCTGGGTTTTGGGACGGTTTGGTTGAAGCCGTTAAGAAAACTCCGCATACAACCTACGTCCCGAAAATAACCGTAACGAAGAATGGCGAGGTAGCATTCAAGAATCTCGTCTGGAATAAGGCCGGTAAGCCTGGAAGCTTCACGCCCCCCAAAGGAGAAGGGGCCAAGGAGTTCTTACAAGTTGCGGAAGGGGTTGCCAAGGACTGGTATCAAAAAAAGAATCCACTCCTTCGAGTCGAAAAACAAATCTCGACAAAGACGCCTTTTAGAGTCGGAGCGAAATCCTCAGCCAAGACTTCTACCGTAAGTCAAGCCTCGAAAGACTTGGATGACATGGTTAAGACTGCGACTGAAGCTCCTGATGTAAAATCACCTGACGCTCCGGAAGCGCAGGTTCCGCAATCGTTTTTGCAGAAGCATTGGCCAAAGGTGGCCCTTGGCGGATTGTTGTCTATTCCTGCTATGGGTGTTATTGGTGGTTTAACCGGAGACTCCGAGGCTGAACTGGATCAGGCAATGCTTCTGGAGCAGCAGGCCCAGGAGCACGCATCACGTCAGCGGATGGAACAACTTAAGCAAGTCCAGCAGTTGATGCAGATTCTTAAAACAATGGCACAGGTCCAAGGCATGACACAACCCCAGCAAGTTCAGGCTCAGGGATCTGATCTTGGCCAGGTTCTGGGATTACTTGGCTCTCTGGGCTAAGTCGTACAGGAGTAATACATAATGGCGATGAATTTATTTTCCATGATTCCGACCTATTGGCCCCTTGCTGGTCTGGATGCAATGATCGGCAAGGAGGCCGGGACCATCCTTTCAGGGAATCTGATGAGAGGCGACCTGGTTGGTGGCTTTAAGGGAAGTTTATATCCCGAACATTCCCTGCCAATACAAGCTCTGACTGCCTACGAGCAGTTCCGGGCAATGAAGGGCCAGCAGGTGGAAGATGGCTGGACGGGGAAGGTAAAGAAGTTTTTGTTCAACATAACGACTGACCCCCTCTTAATGGGGGCCGTCGCTGTGGCCGCCACTTACAGTCCACTGCACACTATTGCCGGTAAAGTTCCAAACTACCTCAAGAATCTCCACAAGGATTTCGGCTTTATTCAGAAGAATCTTGTGGGAATGGACAAACTCCTGGCTCGTAAAGATCCGACAAATACATTAGTTCCCTTAAGTTTAATTGGAACACTTCGGTCTCAAAAGTTCAGCAGTCATTTTGGGCAACAGTACATTGACGCTGTAACTCCGCTTTGGAAGACCGGATACAAAGAGAATTCCCAGATCGTCTCGATGATCCTTGATGGCCGTCAAAACGAACTTGGATCCCTCGCGTCCAAAGTGACCAAAGCACACTTGGAGGTCGCAACAAAAGT
>JAEWLZ010000113.1 GCA_023457295.1 Cyanobacteria bacterium OH_PDB_112 | reverse complement strand
GAATAAAACGGCTCTTGATTTAGAATACATAACAAAACCTGTTGCAAAAGATTTAAATAAATTCGATGCAAAAGTTTCAAATCTTTTTATTCCTGAAAATTTTATAATCGACAAGATAAACAATTACATTCTAAAATCAGGAGGTAAAAGGCTTCGTCCTGCTCTTGTATTTCTCTTTGCCGGAATGACAGGAAAAATCACAAAAGAACACCATGCCCTGGCTTGTGCTGCGGAGCTAATTCACAATGCAACACTTGTCCATGACGATATAATAGATGATGCCGACAAAAGAAGAAACATTCCTTCTATCCATTCAAAATGGAATACCAAAACAGCTGTTTTAGCGGGAGATTTTTTGCTTGCAAAAGCTTTAGAATTTTTAACACAAACACAAAACCACAAAATAACCGCTCTTTTTTCTGAAATAACACAAGAAATTTGTAAAGGCGAAGTCGAACAATTCACAAATAAAAGCACTTTTTCTGTCGATAATTATATAAATCGGGCAAAAAGAAAAACCGGTATGCTTTTTAAGCTTTGTGCACAAGGCGCGTGCTTGATTTCAGGAACAGAAATGATTGATAAAGCAGCTGATTATGCGTTAAATTTGGGTGTAGCTTTTCAAATTGCGGATGATTTGTTGTTATTCAAAGATAGCTATAATGAAAAAACAACGGATACTGACTTTAAAAATTCTACTTTCACCCTTCCTATGATTTTTGCAGCAGAAAAAGGCATCAAGCTTGATTTTGATAGCAATTTTAATGATTTTAAACAAAAAATTAAAAATACCGACGCCATAGACAAAAGCTATAAAATTGCACTAGAATATAAACAAAGAGCAATAGAAAATCTTGCAAATTTTGAAGATAATGAATATCAAGATTCGCTGATTAGTTTAGCAGAATACATTACAGATAGAGAGTTTTAGATGAGTTTTAAAAACAAATTCAAACGAGAAATTATAAAAGAATTTATTAAAGAAACGGTAGAAACTATCGTAACAGTCCTTGTTATGGTGGCTATTATAAGATTTTTTATCGGAGAGCCCCGCCTGATTCCTTCAGGGTCAATGCATCCGACTTTACTTGAAGGCGATAGATTATTTATTGAGCGTGTAACTCATTTTGTCAAAAAGCCTGACAGGTTTGATATCATTGTATTTTACCCTCCTTATGAAGATCTTTCGCAGACTCCTTGGGCTTGGTTTACACGCCTTACAGGTCTTTTTAATACAGATATTGCCTATATAAAAAGGATTATAGGAAAAGGCGGCGATAAAATTGATATTAAACAGGATGAAAACGATAAAACAAGGGTCTACCTGAATGGCAAAGCTCTTGATGAACCTTATATTTTGGATGGAGAAATGCCTACCTGTACAGCAAAGATGAACTGCTCAGTTGTTGTACCTGAAGGTGAGTATTTTGTAATGGGCGATAATCGCGCAAATAGTTATGACAGCCGTTACTGGGGATTTTTACCCGAAGACAGAATAATCGGCAGAGCCGTATTCAGATTTTGGCCTGTTTTGAGAATTCATACTTTAAAATAAGTATTAAGGCATAACTCTCAAAATAACATCAAACACAAACTGCAAGAAAATAAACGCAAAAATCGGCGATAAATCCAGTCCTCCGATAGGCGGTATGATTTTTCTGAAAGGAGCAAAGAAAGGCTCCGAAAAATCGTGCATAAATTTATAAGGCTGTTTCCACCAATCAATATTAGGAAACCAAGTTAATAAAATTCTCAAAACAAGAATAATATAAACCAGTTGAAACAGTTGCGCCAGAGATTCTTTTAACATTTTTCCTCCCTTTATTAAAGTTCTATGCGTTCAATCATCGTAAATAACAATTTTTTGAGTTTTTCATTATTTTCATTAAACACACGATAAACTTCTTCCATTGTAACAGGTTCAACATCAGACACCAAACCCGCATCATAATCTGTTATCAAAGAAATATTTACAGGATCCATCTCTAGTTCTTTTACAAGATATGCCTCGGGATACTGTGTCATATTGATTACTTCCCAGCCTTGAGCCGTAAAATATTTTGACTCTGCTTTTGTACTGAAACGAGGACCTTGAACGACAAGTATTGTACCTTTATCATGAACAGGAATTCCCAATTCTTTTGCCACATCAACAGCAAGTTTGCTCAACTTAGGGCAATAAGGGTCAGCAGGCGAAATATGTTTTACTTCAGGTCCTTCAAAGAAAGTATCCGAACGTCCCCAGGTTTTATTTACAAACTGATCACAAATAACAAAATGACCCGGTTCGATGTGTTTTTGCAGGCTGCCTGCTGCACAAGGACAAATTACTTTTTTGACACCAATTTTTTTCATAGCCCAAACATTGGCTCGGTAATTGATTTGATGAGGTAAAATCTTGTGATCAGCACCATGCCTTGGCAAAAAAGCTACTCTTTTATTTCTTATTTTACCAACCGTAATTTTATCACTAGGCGCGCCATAAGGCGTAGAAATTGTAAATTGTTCGGTGTTTTCTAAAAACTTATAAAATCCCGACCCACCAAAAACTCCTATATCCGCAATATCTTCTGTTTTTAACATATCAAAGTCCTCTAAACCGTAAATACTTCATACTTCTAGCATAAAGTAGACAAGGGATAATGTCCAATATTTAAACAAAAAACCAAAAAATCTCAAACAAAAGCTGTCTGAGATTCTTCAGCCTGCAACTCTCATTAAGAGAGTAGAAACTAATAATTGTAGCATCGTTGAAGATGTTCGATATCTTTCATTTTATTTTCATATAAGTAATTGATAAAATCTAACCTGTTTGAATCAAGGCATGAAAGTAATAAATTAATTTCAAACCCATCTGAGCAAAAAGGTTCATAGTCATATACAACGTAAGAATTGTATTTACTTTTCCATTCTTTTTTTTCAATACGGCATCCATTTTCGATAGCAATATTTTCAAGCCAAGGCAAAATATCTTTGTTTATATTTTTAAATTCAACTTGGCTGATTACGCTGCCATAGTTGCCTTGCCATTTTTTTATAAGCATGGGGATTTCTCCTTTAACTGTATTTTTAATCCAACTTTTACCCAGAAAGACGATGATTCGCCTGAGATTAAAATTCTTCATATTAATAAGTTTAGGCTACGAAATATGTTTTTTTAATCTGCTAAAGTATAAAATTTTATTTTAAAATATTACCCCAAAAGACTACTCTTACAGTTATTTGCAAGCGTAACCTTTTCGTATTAGAAATCAATCTTAATATCCATATAAAGATTATGTAAGGAAATCGAAGTTTTGCAAATTTTGCTTGTATAATAAAAAAGTCGAAAAAGAAGTTAAAAATTAAAGAGGTAGAAATGCAAGCAACAATTAATACGGTGACTATACCAAATACGGCAAGTACAATTGATTATTTATTGAACAAAGTAGAAAACGCTGATGCCGCATTAAAAAATTCTATCGAAAATAAAATTGTAAGTATCGGTGATAAAGTAATTCCCGACCTTATCAGAAATCTTTTGACCGCAACAGGAGCAAAAAGAGGTGTAGTTGCAATGAGCCTTATCAGAAACGGTAAATCCGCAGTAACTCCTTTAAAATCTTTTGCTCAACAGAATCAAGACAAAGCTTGGATGGCAAATTATATATTAAATGAAATTAACCCTTAAGGTTAAAAAAAAGCTCTATAAAAAAAGAACCTTTCGTCATTTTGATTTGAAAGGTTCTTTTTTGGTTTTATCAAAAATATCTTTCTTTAATTGCCGGTTAACCGCAAAAGCCATTCCCAACAAACCAAATGCAATTGCCGGTATTATCGTCCATACCTCTATCGGTCTTTGGGAGTGTTTGGCAGTCTTAATCATATTATTAAAGGCTCCTCCCAGTTCTTTTCTCATTTCATCAGAACCTTCTGTTGATTTCTCAATTTTATCGGTTACAGAAGATATTGTTTTATCTCCACCGCTTAAAAGGCCTTTTATTTGATTTTTATATTTTCTGAGATTTTCTTTAACAAAGACAGCTTGTTTTGCTTTGGAATGAACATCTGAGGTCATTTCATTAATCGATTTCAGCTTTTCAGGCAAATTTTTTTTATCTTCCGCGTCTTTTATTTCTTCTGATATTTTTGAATGAAGTGCTTTAAAAGTACTTTGAAGCTCTTCATTATCTTCTTTTTCAACAACTTTTATAGAATCATCTTCTAAAATATCATCTATTTTTAATCCGCTATTTTGATGAACAGCAACATCAGGCTGTTTAAGAACCGTTTTTAAAGCTCTTGCTTCATCAATTTCAAGAGAACCATAATCATCAATATAATTATTTAAAGATTCTTCTATTTCTCTTTTTGTTTCGGCTGATTTGCTTGTAAATTCATCAGCAAAAGGCATATAATTTCTCGCAACGGCTCCGCCCGCTGCGCCGATTAAAGATCCGCCCAAGGCACACAAAAATATGTTCGAGTTTTTTACACTCTCATTTTTTTTAGGCTCCGCACAGAAGCCTAAGTTCACATTTTGAACTCTCATTTTATTTTTACCTTGTTGTGAAAAAATTTTTAAAAAATACCCTGCTGAATTAAGAATATTTTTGTTTACACACTCTAAACAGATATAATATCATACCTTGAATTAAATTTCAAGCTTTTTTACTATATCTGTCGAGTTTAAATTATTAAATTGTCTTTAATATAATTAAGCGCTTACTTTTTTAGCTAAACGCGATTTTTTTCTTGCTGCTGTATTTCTGTGCAAAATGCCTTTGCCGACAGCTTTATCATACAAACGGTAAACTTGTTTCAAATTTTCTTTAGCTTCTTCAAGCAAACCGTCTTTAACTGATGTTAAAACTTTTTTTACAGCTGTTTTGATTGCTGACTTTGCCGCTACATTGCGTTCATGATTACGTTCTGCAACCAAAATTCTTTTTTGTGCTGATTTAATATTAGCCAATTTATTGTTCTCCTTTTAATATATTTTTACACTTTTAAAAGTGCCAATCTGAGAGGAATAAGTCAATTGTATAATATAAAGGAAAGATGTAAATAGTAGAAAATGAAATAACTTCAAAATTATTAATAATTTCTGTTTCAAGTTTTTTTTGTAATATAATTAGAAAAAAATGAAATGGGAGAAAACTTTTGAGTATAACACTTGAAAAAATACAAGGATTAATTGCCGGAGATGGCGAATTACCCGTAAAATTTGCCCAAAATGCAAAAAATAGCGGTTTTGAAGTAGTAGCTATTTCTTTATCAGAAAAAAACAGAAATGATCTAAAATAACTTTGCAAAAAAGTATATGCCTTCAGCCCGGGAGAAATTATAAAAATTAAAGCAGCTCTAAAAGAAGAAGGCGTAAAACAGCTTACTTTTTTAGGTAAAGTACATAAAGGTCTTTTACTTAAAAATCTTATAAAATTTGACCACGAAGCCCTTAGGCTAATAAAAGAAGCTGTAAGACTTAACGATGATGCGGTTATGATGCTTGCGGTGAATGAACTTGCTAATATTGGCGTCGAAGTCCTTGACCAAACTCTTTTCATTCAAAATCACATGATTCCAAAAGGAGTTTTAACAAAAACCCAACCAACTCCCGAACAAATTACTGATGTAGAGTACGGTTATGAAATAGCAAAACAAATCGGAGATATCGATATCGGTCAATCTGTTGTCATAAAAAATAAAATGATTATGGCAGTAGAAGCAATAGAAGGAACGGATTGTGCCATCGAACGAGGCGGCAAACTTGCAAAACGTGGCGCAGTAGTCGTAAAAGTAAGCAAGCCAAATCAAGACAAAAGATTTGATCTTCCAACCGTAGGACTTAACACTCTTAAAAAAATGAAAAGCGTAAAAGCTTCCGTACTTGCGGTTGAAGCAAATGAAACAATCATTGTGCAACAAGAAAAAATGATTGAATTTGCCGATAAAAATAAAATAGTTATAATGGCGGTATGAAAAAACTTTTTATCATAACAGGCGAATACTCAGGTGACATGCATGCGGCTTGTGTTGTAGACCGTTTGAGAGAATTGTCTGCTGAAATAACAATTGAAGCAGTAGGCGGTGAAAGTCTTAAAGAACGAGGCGTGAAACTTTTTTCTGACCACTCAAAAATGGGCGGAACGGGGCTTACCCCAAAAATGGTTATAGACCACTTGAACCTTGGAAAAAATCTTGTAAATTATCTCAAAAAAGACTTCAAGCCCGATGCGGTTCTTTTGATTGATTACAGCGGATTCAACCTTAAAATTGCACAAGCTTTAAAAGGCAGCGGCATCAAAGTTTTTTACTATATTTGTCCACAGCTCTGGGCTACCAGAAAAGGTCGCATAAAAGCAATCAAAAAATATGTTGATAAAGCATTTTTGACTCTTCCTTTTGAAAAAGAAATTTATGATACCGAAAATATTCCGAACGAATTTGTCGGGCATCCTCTTATTACACAGCTTCCGCCTGCTTACGACAAACAAAAATTTATAGAAGAAAATAACCTCGACCCTAATAAAAAAATCGTTGGGATTTTTCCGGGAAGTCGCAAAATGGAACTTGAATATTTATACAAAACTTTCATAACAGCGGCGGAAATTTTATCTGAAAAAACAGATCAAATACAGTTTTGTGTAGCGCAAGCTCCAAATATTAAAGATGAAATGCTTAAAAAATATTCCAAAAATACAAATATTGATTTGAAAATTTTGAAAAATAAAAATCACCAGCTTTTAAGCTGTGCGGACGGTCTTATTTTAGCATCGGGAACAGTAGCTTTAGAAGGTGCTCTTTACGAGACCCCATTACTTATCAGCTACCGAGCGCCTTGGCTTTATTATTTTGTGTACCTTTGTATAAGATATATTAATTTCGCCGCTCTTCCTAATATTATTGTGGGCAAAGAAATAATAAAAGAACTCATTCAATACAAATCAAAACCGGAATTGATTGCAGAAGAAACTTATGATTTAATTTTTAATAATGAAAGAAAAAAAGTTATAGCTGATGATTTGAGATTAATGAAAGAAATGCTTAGTGATAAATGCTCTTCTTTAGAAGTGGCAAAAGCACTTCTTGAGGAGATTACAAATGACACAACTAAAAAAAATTCATAAAAAAAGACATTTTAGTATAGACAAAAAAATATCCGAAATCATAAAAATAAACTTGATTTCAGGAATTTTTTCAACATATATTTTGCCGCTTGATAAATCTATGCGTTTTAAAAAGATTTTTTTGGCAAAATACGATAAACCTGCCATTTATGCAATTTGGCATGCCCAACAATATCTTTATCTGGCAGAAGAAAGAGAAAAAAGACCTGCTTTTACGCTTCTTATTAGCCCCAGCAATGACGGTGATATGATTGCAAAAGTGTGTAGCCAAATGAATTTTTCATTAATAAGAGGGTCAACTAACAGACAGGGAGTACTTGCTGTAAGAGATATGATAAAAGCCCTAAAACGAGGAAGCAATGTGGCTTTCACAGTTGACGGTCCAAAAGGTCCAATTTATGAAGTTAAAGAAGGACTTATTCGCCTTGCAAAAATGGCAAAAGTTCCGATAATACCTGTTATGGGTGCGACGAAACATAAATTCATATTTAACTCATGGGATAAATACGAAGTCCCATACTGGTTTTCAAGGGCTATAGCCATATACGGAGAACCTGTTTTTGTACCAAAAGATACAACAGATGATGACTTGGAAAATTACAGAGTTATAATAGAAAAGAAGATGTTCGAATTGAAAAATTTGGCAGAGGATGAGTTGAAAAAGAAATAGGGAGAAAATTATGGTAGCAAACACCATCACGATTTTGCGCTCAATCTTAGCGTTTGTGGCAGTAGCAATGTTGTTTCATGTATCCAAAAATATGTATATAGCTGCATTTATCCTTACTATAGTGGTAATTTGGATGGATGGGCTTGACGGATTTTTTGCAAGATTATTAAATGAATGTTCAAAATTCGGTGCAGTATTGGATATTTTGGGTGACAGAATCGTTGAAAATGTTTACTGGATTTCTTTTTTGGCTTTAGGATGGATTCCTCTGTGGGTTCCTCTTGTAGTCGTATCAAGAGGAATTATTACAGACGGTCTTCGTAGCATTGCATTGGAACAAGGTTATAC
>JAEWLZ010000112.1 GCA_023457295.1 Cyanobacteria bacterium OH_PDB_112 | reverse complement strand
TAGTCTAAGTCCGCAGTTTGAGCATCTTTGAGCTTTTAAGTTGTTTGTCATTTTGCATTTTGGACAGACGACTTTGAGTTTGTAACCGCAGTGGGCACAAAATATTGCATCTTTAGCGTTTTCTGTTTTGCATTTTGGACAAATCATTCGGTTACCTCTAGTAATAGTCACTGAGCTTGCCTAATAGCTCAAAAATTCTTTGGGCGGTTTGTGCTTCGGATAAATCCATTTGATAAGCCAAATCGTCAAGTTTTAAATTTTGGTTATATTTTAATTCAAAAAGTCTCAAAAATTTTTTTTCGGGTTCATTTTCATTAAGTCTGTAAAGATTGTTGATGATTATTCTCAACTGGTCATGAACTACTGATATTTTTTCTCTTTCAGAAGTCGGATAAGGAATATTAAAAATAATGTCGCCTTTTGCATCGATATTGAATGAAAGTAAATTTTCAATGGGAGATTCATCATCAAAGACTTTTGTGCTTAGACGTTTTTTATCTTTTAAGACAAATAAAATAGATTTTTGCACAACTTTTTCAAGATAGCTTTGAGGCGGGAGTTTATCTCCCAGCATTTCAAGTGTATTTCGTATACGATGAAAAACTTCATCATAAAAAATATTAAAAAGTTCCTCATTTCCTTTGTAATGAGAGTTTCTTTTTATGACGTTTTCTATTAGTTCTTTTTGTTCGGCTTTTATGGTCATTGGCCTTTCCTTGAATTTGTTGACTATAATTTTATAACAAGAACCGTTCGGATAAATGGTTCGGATGTCCGAATATTTTCAGACGGATTTTCTTCAAATATTTTTTGAATTACTTCAGTTGTTTTATTATCTATTTCTTTAGAGCCGCTGGATTTTTTTATTACACATGACTTGAAATGTGCATTATTATCAAAAACTACTGCCGCTTTAATTTCTTTTTCTGAAGGAGCTTCTTCGGTTATGCGAATTTTTTTGGATAATTCGTCTTTTATAATTTGTCCTGAGTTGTTTAGATAATTTATAAATTCTTTGTTTGCTGATATTTCAGGAGAAACTCCCCAGGCAAGGTTTTGAACATCTTGGTTGATAGTTGGAATAATTGCATTTTGAAGTGTATTTGTTGTTTTTAAATTTTCTGCTATTTTTGAAGATTCTTTTTTATTTAATCCTATTCCGATGAGAATTGCTCCTGCCAAAATAATAGCCAAAACATGTAAAAACAGAGGTTTGTTTTCCTGTTTTGGGAAAATAGGCTCAAAATCGCTTTTGCCAAAATCAGGATTAAGTTCATCAAGGGCTTCATCAACTTTTTCTTTAGGAATTTCTATAACTTGTTCATCCCCAAAAATTTCTACTTCTTCAATATTATCCATTCCTCCAAGGTCATCATCTGCAAAATCTTGAACAAAAACAGGCGCGAATTCATCCAGTAAATCAGGCATATCGGAAAGACTTTTTGCTATGGTGTCAATTTTTTGTAAAAGATTTAGTTTTTTTACAAAAGGAGGATTGGCAAGTAAGCTTTGTAAAAGCATAATTTTTGATTTTTCGGACAAATTATTTTCTTCAAGTCTTTGAAGAAGCTGAAAAATTTCTTTTTCGGAAATTTCCATTTCATATTTTTTGGTTTGAATTGAGTGTGAAAGCTGTTTAAATTTGTCCAAGGGAATAAATTTTTTAATATTTAATATATAAAAATTTTGAATTTCTTTATCAAAAATAATTTGTTCTGTTGGAATAAATCCAACTATATCAATACTTTTTAACATGTCATCAACTTTTGCGGCAATATAAATATCAGGTTCAATCCCGTATTCTTTATGAGTTTTAGGAACTAAAACCGCATTTGTAACGTTATCGACAATTCTTACATCAATTCTTGCATTGCTTAAATAAAAATCAGCTATATCGAAATTTTGCGAAATCGGCAAAAGTTTATAAAGACTGCTTTTTGTAGAAATCGAAAAACCTACCGTTGACATATAATCAGCTATGGATTCAACCACATTTGCATAAATAAAGAGCCTTTTTCTCAAAACAGCGTCTTCTATGCCTACAATGATATTGTCGGCGACCATTTTGGCGTTTTTTGTTATTATTGCCTGTGTCAAATCCTATCCTTTTGTTGTATGCCGTAAACTATTCCTTCGTCTATTATACGTGCTTTCGGCATAATTTTATATACTTATAAAGAAATTTAAATAATAAATATTAGATTAATTTCCGATGAAATAAATGTCTTATATGTTAAAGTTAATGAATTAAAGACTTAAGGAGGCTTCATTATGGCAAAAATTGAAATTTATACAACAAATTATTGTCCGTATTGTAAAAGAGCAAAATTGCTTTTAACAGAGCTTGTACAAGATTTTGATGAAATTGATATTACAGATGATGAAGACAATTTAATTGATGAGCTTTATGAAAGAACAGGCCGCAGTACTGTTCCTCAGATTTTTATTAATGACAAATTTATCGGAGGCAGTGATGATCTTTTTGAACTTCGCCGTTCCGGAGAATTGGCTGAGTTATTAAAGTAATTCTATACATATTTTAGTTGATGTTCAAATATTAAAAGCAGCTAAAATAGTATTTATGAGATTAAGGTTATTAATAGTTTTATTAATTTTCGCATTCTGCCAAAATAGCAGTCACGCTCTTACAATAGGATTAATTAATGACGAAAGAAGTTCTTATTTGGCGGTTTCAGAAGCCGGGCAAGCAATAGACGGAAATACCGGAAGGGTTCTTTTGCCGGTAAAAGAAATGTGCCGTTATGACATAAAAGATTCAAGACGTGGAATTGCAATAAGACTAAGTGACCGAAGATTTTATAATACAGGCACGGATTACCTTATTATAACACCGGGAGTTAACGGATTTGTTTCTACAAAAGAAAAATGGTACAGAGGAAATCTTATAATTAAAAAAACTGATGAGGGGCTTACCATAATTAATGACGTTGGATTGGAAGATTATCTTTTGGGCGTTGTTCCCTCAGAAATGCCGGCATCATGGGATATAGAAGCTCTAAAAGCTCAAGCAATAGCCGCAAGAAGTTATACTTTGGCAAATTTGGGTAAAAGAATTTTCTTTGGTTATGATTTAAAGGATACTGCCGAAGATCAAGTCTATAACGGAGCTTCTGCCGAAAAAGAAAAGACAAATAAAGCTGTTTTGGAAACAAAAGGAAAAGTTCTTGTTTATAACGGAAAAATTATAAATGCGAGTTATTGTGCTTCAGCAGGAGGGAAAACACGTCTTGCCTCAGAAGTTTGGAATAGAGAATTGCCTTATATTCATTCAGTACCTTCTTATGATGATGAAATAGGGCGAAAAGGGCATGGTGTAGGTTTAAGCCAATACGGCGCAAATTTTCTTGCCAAAAACGGCTACAACGCTTATCAGATTTTAAATTATTTTTATCGCGATGTCGCTCTAGGTACGCTGAAGAGCAATTAAAATTTTCGTAGTATTATATTTACTATGAAAGAATTTACTGCGCCTTTGAGCGGCAAAAAAATAATTTTTGGAAGTAAAAGCCTTAAAGACACAATTATTTTGGCAATAGAAACAAGCTGCGATGAAACGGCTTGCGCTGTTGTAAAAAATGGCAGAGAGGTTTTATCTAATGTTGTCGCAACTCAAATTAAAACTCACAAGCAGTTTGGAGGAGTTGTTCCTGAAGTTGCCGCAAGAGAACATCTTGAGGCTATAAATCTTGTTATTGATGAAGCTGTTAGCCAATCAGGGATTGACTTTTCGCAAATTGATGCCGTTGCATCAACGCAAGGACCGGGTCTTGTCGGAGCTCTTTTGGTAGGCTTTAATGCCGCAAAAGCCTTGAGCTTGGCTTATGATAAACCTTTTTTGGCAGTGAATCACCTTAAAGGACATGTTTGCGCAAATTATATTGATACAGATTTAAAACCTCCTTTCGTTACGCTTTTGGTGTCAGGCGGACATACTCAAATTATTAAAATTGATTCTTATGAAAATCAGCAAATAATAGGTGAAACAATTGATGATGCGGTCGGAGAAACTTATGATAAAGTTGCAAGGCTTATGGGTATTGAATATCCCGGAGGTCCGAATTTGGATAAGCTTGCTCAATTGGGAGACAAAAATCGTTTCAAATTTACTGAAGCAAAAGTCGGAGAATTCGATTTTAGTTTCAGCGGGTTAAAAACAGCTGTTTTAAGACTTATTCAGTCCTTAGAAAAAGAAGGTGAATTGCCAAAAGCCGATATTGCGGCAAGTTTTCAGGAATCAGTAACCAAGGTACTTTTGAAAAAAACTCTTGCAGTGGCAAAAATGCATGGAATTAAAACACTTGCTCTTGCAGGAGGAGTCGCGGCAAATTCTGAAATAAGGCGAAAATTTTTTGAACTTGAATCTCAAGGTTATGAGGTTTTTGCGCCTAAAATGAAATTTTGTACCGATAATGCTGCAATGATTGCTTCAGCCGCTTATTTTGCCGCTGATGTTTCATCTGATATGGATGCCGAAGTATTTTCCAGGGCTTAAAAGAGTTTTGTAAAAAAGGTATAACTTAGAAGATGATGAAAGTAAGACCTTTTAGTAAAGTAGCCACACCAGCTAATTTAAAGAGTGTTAAATCCAAAAATTCTGAAGTTGCCCATAATCAGCCGCTTATAGTTAAAATAACTCAATACGGACAAGATAAGTGGATATCTTTAAATAAGTAACTTTAATAAATTGCTTCCTGTTTTTTGAGATCAAGTTTTATTTTATCTATTCCTGATTGAATAATTCTTGATATTCGAGATGGAGAAACATCAAATTCTAAAGAAATATCACGAACGCTTTTTTCTTTGAAAAATCTGCTTTCAATTATGTTGCGCTCCCTTTCAGGTAGTTTTTTTATTGATTTTATAATCATAACTTTTAAATCTTCAAACTCGCATTTTTGGGCAGGAGTTATTGAGTGGTCAACGATTTGTATCGGGTTTTCCTGTTCCTGAAGCTCGTTTATGGACAAAATAGACATGTAGACATGTTCAGAATTATGTTCACGAGATTTTGTTTCTTTTGCCACATACCATTTGTATCTTCTGCGTAATTCATTTCTTATAGCCCATCTTATAGCCGTAGACATATAAGATATGTTATAGTCATTTTCTTCATCATTTACAAGGTCATGCACAACGACCCTGCCTATGGCTAAAAGCTCACCAAAATCAATAATATGAGAGCTTTTTATTCTTGCGTATTCCATTCTTGTAATGGTATAGATTAAATCATCATAGCATTTTAGAGATGATTTAATTTTCGAAATCTTATTCGGATATGTTAATGCCAATTTTTCCTACCTATAAATTTTACTACCGCTTTCATAAACATAAAAACAATAGGGTCAAAAAAATTTACTCTTTTTTTATAACTTTTTGGTTAATGTAAAAAAAAATTTATTTTTGTATAAATAATTTATGAAATATTTATTTTGCACTGATGGTTCTGATAACAGCTTTTCCGCTCTGGAAGGGGCTTGTGGCTTTTTCAAGAAAAATAGTATAGTTGATATTTTTTATATAGTAAAAGACAAAAATACCTTAATAAAACTTAATAATGATGATTATAAAGGATGCTTAGAATGTGAAAATTTTAAACAAATTAAAAAAAAATCCGAAAAAATTATAGAAAAGCATGCTTATTCTTTAGGAGAAATTTTTGTTGAATGTTGTGATTTTAAAAAAATAATAGAGCACGTAAACAAAGATTTTTACAATATGCTTATTTTGGGATCACATAATTATAAAGGTATTCGTAATAAATTCTTTAGTTTTTCTCGTAAAATAGCCTTGAAATCACCTTGTCCTGTATTTATTTATCATGGAAACGAAAATGTAAGTTTTAGTAAAAAAAACAAAAAAATATTGTTATGTGTAGATGATTCTTTTGCGACATTAAATGCTGTAATTTATTTTATGAAGAATATTAACATAAAAAGTCATATAATTTTGCTTACGGTCGTTAAGCAATTTTCTAGTGAGTGGCTAGAAAATTGCCTCAATGATATTCAGATACAGGAGTTGAGTGAACGTGAAATCGCTTTATTAGATGACAATATGTGTGGAATTGAAAAAATTTTATGTCATAATAAAATTAACGTTAAGAGCAAAATTCATTTGAGAGGAAATCCATCTGAGGAAATTTTGAATTTCGTTAAGAAAGACTTCGATCTTATCGTTCTTGGGTCTCATGCTAAAGGCGGATTGGTCGATTTTGTATTTGGGAGTGTAAGTAAGGAAATAATAGATTATATCGATATTCCTGTATTAATCGTCCCTACAAAAACCTCTTAGAAAAATTTAAAAAATGATGTTAAACTCTTATTAATATATTATAATAGAAGACTACTAGCTGAATTGTGAAGGAATATGCTTATGAAAACGAAAGAGTCTATACTGGGATTGAATACTGACTTGGACATGGAAAAACCAATGTTTCCTATCAGCGTTATTGCTGATGTTTTGAAAGTTCATCAAAGAACTTTGAGGATTTATGACGAAGAAGAATTATTGTCTCCGTCAAGAAGTCCTAAAAACAGACGTCTTTATTCTATGAAAGATATCGAAATGGGTAAATTTATACAATATCTTACAAAAGAAATGGGTATAAATTTAGCCGGAATCAAGATTATCTTCAATTTACTGGAAAAACAAAAAGTTCCTTTGACAGAATATATTAATTATATTTCTGTTATTGCCAAGGAATTGAATATTACTCCGGAAATGCAACAACAAAACAGAGAAAAACTTTCAAAAAGAGGAAGAAAAAAGAAAGTTGAAGCTGTTTAATTCCTATTGTTTGTGTAGAAATTAAATCCTATACAAAATAAGGGATAACTTTTGAAAAAATCGACTTTTAATCCTGCTTCTATTATAATCTTTTGTAAAAGAAGCAGGATTTTATTATGCATAAAAAAGTTTTTAAACATTTTGTTAATCATATTACATCCGAAAAATTTTCTCTTATAGCTGTATATGTTGTTACTGTAATAGCAATGACAGCTATTTTGACAGGTAAAAATTATCTTTTTCAAAGTGTTATTCAGGATGGTTTAAGTAAAAAAGATATTATTTCTTCCAAAAAGGTAGAAGTAGTTGATGTGGAAAGAACAGAAAGACGCAAAAGAGAAATGGCGCGTCGTGTTCAGCCTATTTTAACTCCGTTTCATGATGAGCATATAATAAGTAATTATGAAAATTTAATGTCTGCCATAAAAATTATTCGAGAAAGAAAAGATACTATTGCCTCCAAGAAAAGAGATTTGCTCAAAATAATTGATGTTTCGGATAAAAAAGATGAAGCAATTGTTGATTTTCTTTTGAGAACGCCTGATGCAAGTTTTCAAAAAATTTCTGATTTTGGCTTGAAAACCGTAACAAAAACTCTGGATATAGGTGTAAGTGAAGCCACTCTTGATTCGGATATAGACAAATTTTTAAAAGATAATACATCCTCTGTTTTATCTGATAAACAAACTCGTGCCGTTTGTCTTTTGGTGAAGCAAATAGTTTTGCCGAATATGATTGTTGATGAAATGGCAACAGATGTTGCAAAGCAGAATGCAATGAATTCTGTAAAACCGATAGTTGTGGTTTTTGAAAAAGGCGAGCAGATTGTTTTTGAAGGGGAATATGTTTCAAAGCTAAAAAAAGATGCATTAAAAAAAGCGGGATACCCCGTTTCAGAGCTTAATTTCGCAGGTATTTTAGGGCTTTTTACCCTGGTTCTTATAGTTTCTTATTTTTTATATTTTTACTTAAAAAATCTGGAAGAAAGATTCAGAACATTGCCTTATGTTTCTCTAATTTCTCTTCTAAGTATAATAATGACAGTTATAGCTGTTACTCTACCGAGCGATATTTCTTTATATGCTATGCCTTTTGCGGTTTATACAATTATTTTGGCTATTTTTGTCAATCCGCAGATATCTTTTTTGGCATCAATTTTATTGCTTACAATAATAGGGATTGCTCTAGGGTATGGAGTGGATGTTCTAGCAACTTTTATAATGAGTATTATGATGGCAACTTTTGCTGTGGGTAGACTTAATTTTTCTCGAAGAATGAATCTGGCACAGGTAGGGATTTATGTTTGTGCTGTTCAGGCTTATATTATCGCAGCTGTTTATTTTATGAATTCAAGCATTAATACCGCACCTTTTTTTAGTGATATCACCGCAGGAATTATTAGCGGTTTATTTTCCGGAGTAATTGCATTAGGATTTATTCCTTTATTTGAAGGAATGTTCAAAATAATTACGCCATATGGCCTTGCGGAACTTTCTGACCATAATCAGGGTTTATTAAAAAGGCTTCAATTTGAAGCTCCCGGAACTTATCACCACAGCTTAATGGTTAGCAATTTATGCGAAGCGGCAGCAGAGGCTGTTGGCGCAAATCCTATTCTCGCCAGAGTAGGGGCTTTTTATCATGATATAGGAAAGCTTAAAAGACCTTTGTTCTTTGTGGAGAACCAGTCATATTTCAGTATTGAAAATCCTCATGAAAAGTTGAATCCGCGTCTTAGTAAGATGATTATTACAGCTCATCCTAAAGACGGTACGGATTTGGCAAAAGAGTACGGGCTTCCGTCAATTATACAAAAATTTATCCTTCAGCATCATGGAAATTCGGTTGCTTCTTATTTTTATAATCAAGCAAAACAACAAGAAGGAGAAGAAGTAAAAAAAGAGCAGTTCCGCTATACTTGTCCAAAGCCTAATATGAAAGAAACAGCTATTTTGATGCTTGCAGATGCGGCAGAATCGGCTGTAAGAACCCTTAATGAACCTACTCAGGAAGAAATGGAAAACATTATAGATAAAATTATTCAAGACCGCTTAATTGACGGTCAGCTTGCTGATAGTCCTTTGACTCAAAAAGATCTTAAAACTATCGCACAGACCTTTGTAAGAGTCTTAAAGGGAATGCAGCATCATCGTATTAAATATGAAGACAATATGAATAATATGATGAAAGAATTGCAGGATAAAGTCCAACAGATGCAAAAACCAAAAAATGAAGAAGAAATTGAAGAAGAAATAAAACATATAGTTCAAATTAATCCGGAAATTAAAAAAGACCATGATAAAGATTAATTTGGATACCGAAAAAAAAATTGATGAGCAGGATTTTATTCAAAAAGCAATAAAAATTGCCGAAAATGTTTTGGAATCTAATATTTTAGAGCAATCTCCGTTAAACAAAATTGGTTTTGAACAAAATAATACGAGTATAGATATATTTCTTTGCCAAAATGATACTATACAGACTATTAACAAGGATTATAGAGGCAAGGACAAGCCTACGGATGTTATTACTTTTGCGCTTTTTGCGGATAGCGAACCAGAAATGAGAATAATTACGGATGATGAAATACCTTTGGGAGAAATAATTATTTCGCTTGAGCAAATTGAAGCCCAAGCAAAAGAAAATTTAAAAACTTTTGAAGAAGAATTATATTTTATTTTGGCTCATGGTATATTACATTTGTTCGGTTTTACTCATAAAACTGATGAAGAGCTGGAGAAAATGATAGAAATACAACAAAGGCTGGTAAGAGATGTCAAAATTTAAGGCGGATAATTTTTTTGAAAGTATTGGTTTTGCAATAAACGGGCTTTTGCTTGCGACAAAATCTCAGCGCAATGTCAGAATAGAAATCATTCTCGGAATGGCATCGGTTATTGCGGGTGTTTTCCTTGATTTTTCAATGCTTGAGCTTACAGTTTTAATTCTCACAATAGGCTTTGTTCTTATAGCGGAACTTCTTAATACAATTATCGAATTTATTGTGGATGCGTATTTTGGCAATCAATATTCCAAACTTGCCAAAATGTCTAAAGATATCGCCGCAGGCATGGTGCTGATGTGCGCTACCATGGCTTGCGTGGTAGGCTTTTTGCTTTTTGCTCCAAAGGTTTTAAGGCTTTTGTTCTAGGCTTTGGGCTGTTTTTTTGAGTTTATAAATTGGTCATTTTCCGCTTCTAAAGCTTCCATAGCTTTCATAGTTCCAAGGCGACCCGCTTCTTTGGTTTTCGCGGAAAGGAAACTTTCAATCGCATATGTAACACCTAATACGCTTGCGATATAAAGTCCTCCGACTCCGTATAAAATATTCTTGATATCTTTTGATAAAAATATTTCAGTGGGAGATAAGTGTAAATCATTATCTTGATAAATCATTGCTTTCGTCGGGTTTTTATCCATGTATTCATATTGTTTTTTAAAGGATTCAGTTAATTCTTTATCAGGAATATTTTCAATAATGGTTACAGCATTATCTTTAATTTTTAAAGCGTCTTTATCGGATAATTTATCAAATTTAGCTTCTATTAAGCTTATGTTTGTTTTTTCGGTTAATTCATTAAGCATTTCTTTAATTTTTTTAGGATCTTTAATTTCTTTTAATACTTTTGCAATTTCTTTTAATCCCATTTCTTTTGGGAATTCAGGCACATATTCAGCCAATTGAGGTTTTTCTATTAATTCTTTATATTTTGCTTTTAATTCGGGAGAAACATTTTCTGTTTCATCTATAGCTTTGACTAAATCATCTTTTAGAGAAGTGATTTCTTTCATATTGAGTTCAAACAAGGAGGTTTTACCTATGTTTTTTTCATTTAGTGTTTTATAGAGCGCATAGTGTATATTCGCAAATTCCTTTTCATCTTTTTTATCGGGGAATAATTCATATATTTTGTATTGAATATCTCTGCCTGAAATTTCTAAGAAATCTTGTCCTTTGTGTTTTCTTATCATCTTTAGGTATCTTTCAGTCTGATAATTATCTCTTTTGCTGCCGTCAAGATTTGTTATTGGAGCAAAGTCTTTATCGAATTTTTTATTTAATTTTTCTTTTAAAGATTGCATTTTTTGTTCAAAAACATCTCTGTCTTTTGTTTTTAATATTTCATCAATGTCGGTTTCAGCAAATTTTATTTGTTTATATTCCCAGTCACGGGTGATTTTTTTATTTAAAGTATTTTCAAGATGACTTCCGAGATTTTTTGTATATTTTGTTGCAAAACCGTTAAATTTTTTGAATACTCCAGATACAATATCTGTTGTTGGTTTTAAGATTTTATGAGGGTATTTTGAAATAATCGCCATAGGCAGAAGACTCGCAGCTATTGCTCCAAAGCCTAAAACTTCTTTGCTTATTTCACATGCGGCTTCCATTTTTTCTGAATATTCTTGAGAATGATCATCAATCACGTCAAAAGATTTGTAAAGTCTTGTTTTTAAATTTTCGGCATCTTTTATTTGTTCATCTGTAACAGCAACTTGTTTCAATGCTTTTTGCATTGCTTTTCTTTCTCTTAAAACAGTTTTTTTGTATTTTTCATATTCAAAAGAGGTTTTAAGTGATTTTGGAATTGATTTTAAGACATCAAGAGGACTTTTATTTTGGACTTCTCCTTTTGCGTCTATTTTATCGAGTTGTTGTTCGTCTACATAAATAAAGTTTTCAGGATTTTCTTCCAGTTCTCTTCTTGCCTGATATCTTCCTGCTCTTGAGGCATCTTTTTGAAGTCTTGTGGCAAAAGGTGTCGCAATTAATGCAGCTAATATACCGCCTAATAATGCCGGATTTTTCTTTGCCATTTCTTTAAATCCGCTGGCGATAGCTTTTAATAGTTTGGTTTTACCCAAATTTTCAGCTTCTTGTTCTTTCAAGGTTTTTTGAGCAGCATCTTTTGCGGCCTCAGGGTCAAGTTTAATTTTTTTGTTTTTTGCTTCTTCAATTTTATTCATTATAGTTTTTGAAATCTTACCGAACAACGCACCGCCAAGGAATGATGAACCCAAAACAACTCCTGCTGTTGTTTCCATGTTTTCCGAGTATTCTTCTGCAGTGTTATTTATTTTGGTTACACATTTGTTTATGACTTTTTGATTTTCATAAGCTTTTTGAGGGTCTTTTTCATCTATGTCGTAAAGATGGACTTCATCCATTCTTCCGCTTTCTTCCAAATAATCTTCATAATCATCCATCAAGCTCATAATATCTTTTATGCTGCCTGAATTTTTCTCTTTTTTTACATGAACTTTATCAACATATTTGGCTGCTTCAGCTTTTTGTTCATCTGTATATTGGACAAAATTTCTTGTGTCTTCCAGCTCTTCTCTTGCTTGGTATCTTGCAATTTTAGATGCTTTTACCTGAAAAATTGTTCCTATAACTTGTCCTGCCGCTCCTAATGTAAAAGCAGCAAGAGCAGGGAAAAGAACAAGTTTTTTCATAAACCCTTTTGTTTTGCTTGCTATTTTTATTGTGTCTTCATTTATTGCTTCTGAAAAATATTTTTTTGTTTTATCGCTTAATTTATCGAATTTTTTCTTGTCAAATATATGCTGAAATCCTGCAACTTCTTCTTTTAAAGAAAAATATGAATCTTTCTTGGATTTTGTTATGAGTTTATTTTTGTATAAGTCTTCAATAATTTCATTATCTGGATTTTTTTTGAAATCTTCATTTAATTTGTGCATTAATTTTGAGACATTTTCACGATTTTTTCTATTTGCTCTGTTTTTGTTTCTTTGGTCAATAATAAAGGCGATAGCTGTTCCTAAAGTACCTATTTCCGTACCGATAGCTGTGGACATATCAAAAGCCATTTCTACCGATTCTGATTTGTTTTCGGATTGTGAATCCATAAAATCTACTGTATCAATAATCACTCGTCCAAGTTCGGCAGCTTCTTTTGATTTTTCAGGAGATACTTTATTTTGTTCAAAATATTTTTCGCGTTTAGCGTCTTCGTCAGCTTTTTTTTGCTCCCATTGACGAAAATTATCTTGATTATTTGCAATTTCAGAAAAAGTGTTAAAAAATCCCATTATTATTCCTAATATTTGACATATTTATATAAAAAAAAACATGTTAAAAAAATTGCATGAAAAAGGATTTTTATATTAAGTTTTTTAACAATTTTAAGGGTTATGTCTTTCTGTTTTTCGCTTTTTACGTCTCATAAGGTCGCAAAAAGCTTCAAGGCGTGTGATATAACCGGCTTTACCCGTTTGCTCATCCATAATAAGAGCCAAAATAGGAATATCGCAATTTTCACGCATGGAAGGGAAAATATTTTGCGACATAATCTCCGGCATACAGGTAAACGGGCTTATATGGATAATTCCGTCGATACCTCGGTGGTCTGCATAAGCTACATCGCTTACAGATTCAAGAGCATCTCCCCCTATATCTCTTTTTAGGTAAGGAGACGCAAATCTAACAGCTCGCTCTAAGTGAGTTTCACCTTTTTTGAACAAAGCGGGGGTTATGGCATCTTTTATCCAGCTCCCGATAGTAAGGCTGCGCCTTGTTTGGACACCGAGTTTACCGAGCTCGCGTTCGAGATTTTGATTGGAAAAAGAATCAAGGACAAGAAAAATTTCGCCCGTCAAATCCACATGCAAAATATCTCTTTCGGAGTCAATTTTTATGGATGAAATTTCTTTTGTTATTTCTTTTTCAGCTTTTTTGAGTTCTTTTAAATTCATTGTGTCGGCAATTTTTAAAAGACCTTTGTTGAAGATTTTTTCCGCTTCTCCGTGATTAATTTCTCTTGCTCTGTAATAAGATAGGATTTTTTCAAGACGATCGAGGGTAAAAACTTTTCTTATCGTGATATGGAGAGCATCGATTATTTTAAGCGGGTTTTTGATTCCTGATATTTCGGTCAAAAACTTGTACATAGCTTTGTATCCGTCATACAGACTTAAGTCAATGTATTTGGTGGGATATTTAAGATCTTCGAGAGTGTGTTTGATTATCCTCCCGTATTCTCCGAGGCGACATATACCTGGAGATGTAATCATAACAACAGCATCGGCGCCTCCTTCACAAGCTTCGATGAAATTGCCCAAGACTAGTTTGTAGGGTAAACAAATTGCTTCCGGGCTGTATTTTGCGCCTAAAGAAAGCGTTTTTTTGCTGGTTTTAGGAGGAATAAAAGGTTCAAGCCCCATTTTTTTGAGGGCTGTTGACCATACCACATAAACAGTTCCCATATGAGGGAATGCGACTTTTTTTATATTTTTATTTTCACTTTTTGGCATTGTAATTCTTTCAATTTTTGTCGGGCAAGACCCTTCTCAATAAGATTATACGAAAGAGAAAGCCCGTCTTCAAGTTTTTGAACTTTATTTGCCGCCCAGAAAATAGCAGCGGCGTTAATTGCAACGATATCAAGCTTTGCATCTTGTATTTCGTTGTTAAAAATCCCTTCGATTATTCTGGAGTTTTTTTCAGGATCAGAGCCTTTTAGTGTTTCAACAGAGGCTCTTTTTATGCCAAAATCTTCGGGGAAGATTGAAAAATTTTCGATAATATTATTGTTTAGGGTAAATATTTTTGTTTCACCGCAAACGCTTATTTCATCAAGTTTTGGGTTAATTCCTGTAAAAATCATAGCTTTTTTTGTTCCGATATTTTTTAGGACTTCAATCATTTTTGCCGCCATAGAAACAGAAGATGCTCCAAATGCTTGCGCTACAGGAAATGTGGGGTTAATTAGAGGTCCTGTAAAATTAAATAAAGTTCTTATGCCGAGTTCTTTTCTTACCGGGTTTATTTTGCTTATAGCTGTATTAAAAAATGGTGAGTGAAGAAAAGTTATATTTTGATTTTGAGCTTGTTCTATTGCTTCTTGAGGATTTTTGGCAAGTGTTATTCCCAGTTTCTCCAACACATTTGAGCTGCCGCATTTACTTGAAATGGCGCAATTAGCGTGTTTTGCAACGGCAAAACTTCCTTCTGCTGCCGCCAAAATAGCCGCGGCTGTCGAAATATTGAAACTTTCAGAGTTATCTGAGCCTGTACCGCAAGGACATACGGCATTTTTGATATCTACTTTTATCGCAAATTTGCGCAAGGCATAAACTATCCCTGTAAGTTCTTCCACAGTACAATTTTTGGAAGTTATACCCAAAATGAATGCTCCGATTTGAGAGGATGTAACTTCATCTTGAGCTATAAGCTCTATAAAAGTACCTGCTTCTTCGGCAGTCAGATTTTGCCCTTTTGATAATTTTTTTAGAGTATTTTTTATCATAACAATATAATATTACCTCAAAATTTGACTAAGATAAGTTAAAAGTTTACAATTGCTAAAATTTGAACACATGGATTATCATATTTATATAGTTTAAAAGAGGAAAAATTATGAATATAGTTGGAGTTATTCTTGCTAGAGGCGGGTCAAAGAGAGTTCCCCGCAAAAATGTAAAACTTTTGTGCGGTAAGCCTCTTGTGGCTCACACCATTGATACGGCCCATAAATCTAAATATATTAATAAGGTTGTTTTATCAACGGAAGATGCCGAAATTAAGCAAGTAGGAATTGACTTTGGAGCTGAAGTTGTCGACCGCCCTATGGAGTTGGCTCAGGATGAAACCAAATCAGCGCCTTGTCTTGTTCATGCGATTGAAGAACTCGAAAAACGCGGATATAAACCAGATATTGTTATTCTTTTGCAACCCACAACACCGACTAAAACACATGATATGATTGATAATGTAGTTGATAAGCTTATAAACTCAGACTATGATTCTGTTTTTACAGGGCAAAAAATTTCTTACACCATGGCTCTGTGGAAAAAATGTCACAACGGCAAAACTATCGGGCTTTATGATTATCATCTTCGTCCAAGATGGCAGGATGTACATTTGAACGAAGAAATTTGGACAGAAAACGGAGCTATTTATGCTATTAAACGTGAGGCTTTTTGGACTCATAAGGATTTCATAGGAGAACACCCTTTTATCTATGAAACACCGCCTATTATTGATATCGACACCGAGGAAGATTTTCGTCAGTGCGAAGAGTTTTTAATTGCGCGTGAGGATTATAAAAATTAATTGGCAAACCTGAAAGTCATAATATCGCCGTCTTGAACGACATATTCTTTACCTTCAAGCCTTGCTTTACCTGCTTCACGGGCTTTTACATGTGAGCCGCAGGCTATAAAATCTTCGTATGAAATAACTTCCGCTTTAATAAAGCCTTTTTCAAAATCCGTATGAATAACACCAGCTGCGGCAGGTGCTTTGTCGCCTATATGAATTGTCCAGGCACGGACTTCTTTTTCGCCGGCTGTAATATATGTGCGAAGTCCAAGCAGGTTATAGACTTCTTTTATCATTCTTTCGACGCCAGAGCTGTCAACGCCCAAATCTGTAAGGTATTCTTTCTTTTCTTCATCAGACAGTTCGACAAGTTCTGATTCTATTTGTGCGCTGATTACAACAACACCTGCCCCGTGTTTTTGGGCATATTCTTTAACTTTATCAACATAAGCATTTCCTGTTGCGAGGTCTGATTCTGAGACATTTGCTGCATAAATTACGGGTTTTGAGCAAAGAAGATGTAGGTGTTTCACGACAGGTTTTTCTTCTTCGGTAAAACTGTCTATCGAGAAAAAAGTCCCCGCTTCTAAAAGATTTTGAATTTTATCCAAAACAGAATCCTCTAAAATAGCTTCTTTTTCTTTTGCCTTAACCTGTTTTAGGATACGGACTTTACGTTTTTCAATAGAGCTTAAATCCGCAAGTGCGAGTTCGGTATTTATGACCTCAATATCATCAAGAGGGTCGACTTTTCCCGCGACGTGAATAGTATTTTCGTCATCAAAACATCTTACAACCTGAATTATTGCATCAACTTCTCTAATATTGTGAAGAAATTGGTTACCTAAACCTTCACCTTTGCTTGCCCCTTTGACAAGTCCCGCGATATCTACAAATTCGATTGCAGTCGGGATAACGGTTTGTGTTTTTACAAGGTCTTGAATTTTAAAAAGTCTTTCATCAGGAACGGTAACAACTCCGATATTCGGCTCAATTGTACAGAATGGATAATTTGCCGATTCTGCTTTTGCTGTTGATGTAATTGCGTTGAAAAGGGTTGATTTACCTACGTTAGGGAGTCCTACTATTCCGGCTTGAAGCATTGTTTTTCCTCTTTTTCTATTGTCTTGAAATTATTTTAACATTAAAAAATTCCATAATGTAAAAAACTTCTTAGCAAAGTTGCACTCTTAAATTCTAAGGGTTAAAATATAGAAAAGATTTCATGTGGGAGGAAAAATGAAGAATTTTTTATTTGAGATGATATCGGGACCTATGAGTTGCGGTAAGACCGAAGAACTTTTGCGTCGCATAAAACGTGCAATTATTGCGCGTAAGCGTGTTAAAATTTTCTCTCCCATAGTTGATACAAGAGTTAAAGGTGATTATATCGAGTCAAGAAACGGGCTTGCGCAGGATGCTGTTAAAGTAGCTCTTTCAACAGATATTTTAAGATATATTGAAAAAGATGACGATATAGTGGCGATTGATGAGATTCAATTTTTTGATAAAGATATTGTGGATGTGGTAAAAAAACTTATGGCATCCGGAAAAAAAGTTATAGCTGCCGGTCTTGATTTAGATTTTAAATCACAATCATTTGGCTGTATGCCTGAATTGCTTTGTATGGCGGATAGAGTTGACAAACTTACCGCAATTTGTATGAAATGCGGTTCTGAGTACGCAAATCGTACACAAAGACTTGTAAATGGTGAGCCTGCTGATATAAATTCGCCTTTGATTATGATTGGCGGTGATGAGACTTATGAAGCAAGATGCATAAATTGCTATGAGCTACCCGACAGAAAATCAAACGCATTTAAAAGATTCAAGCTTCTATCCGGAGGCTTAAAGAACGAAAGTAATGTAACGGAAGAGTCATTGACTTAGTCTTCGTCAAGTTTGATATTTTTTTTCCAATCCGCTTTTTGACATTTTGCAAGCCAGTAAAGAGCAAGCGCTGGAGTTAAAAACACATAAAATATTATATATTTTGATATGACCATAAAGTTGAGCATAAGCATATTAAAAGATGCTTTATCTACTTCGAAGATATTATGCGCAAAAGGGAAAATAAACCCTCTCATCATAAACCAAAGTGCAAAACAAATTATATGAAGTACAAAACTTATAATAAAGCACTTTAATAAAAATTTTTTCCAAAAATCAACAGCCGTAGTATTCATAATAATATCTCCTTTCTCGATTTCCTTCATATTAGCAATATTTTTTACCTTAAGCAAGGTTTTGTAGTATTATTATTTATATAGTTAGTTATTCGGATAAACAATATGAATTTGATAGCAGTTTTTCTCGGAGGTGGCATAGGGTCTGTTCTTAGGTATATGCTTAGTGCTATTTTCGGTAAAAGTTTCGGGACGGTTTTTCCTTTCGCAACATTTTTGGTTAATATTTTAGGAAGTTTATTTTTGGGATTTGTTCTCGGGCTTTTTATGGCAAAGATTAATGCAAATACACAGCTCAAACTTTTTTTAACGGTTGGTGTTGCAGGTGGTTTTACCACATTTAGTACTTTTACGGTTGAAACATTTAATTTGTTTAAAGACGGACATAATTATTTGGCATTGCTATATCCTGTTTTAAGTATTATTTTGGGATTTGGCTCGGTATTGGCGGGATTTTATTTGGCGAGGACAGTTTAATATGGTGAGAGTTATTTTTGCCGGGATGCCTGAAATGGGCCCCATTTGTTTGGCGGAGCTTTATAATGCCAAAAAAAATATAGTAGGAGTTATTATGCCTCCTAAAAATAATATGGCGCTTTACAATGCTATGTATAATTTGGCAGTTGATATGGGTTATGAGCCGATAAGCTATGAAAAAAGAATGGATGAGCCTGATTTTATTGAAAAAGTTCGTTCCAAAAATGCAGATATCGCGATAGTTGCCTCTTATAATAAGAAATTTCCTAAAGTGCTTCTTGATTCTTTTAAGATAGGAGTTGTAAATTCCCATCCTTCGCTTTTGCCTATGTATAGAGGAGGAAATCCTTATTTTTATCCTATTTTAAATAATGATAAAGCAACAGGAGTTACGCTTCATTTTATGGATGAAAATTATGATACCGGAGATATAATTTTCCAGCAGACGGTTCCTCTTTTGCCTTATGAGACAATGGGAACGCTTTTTAATCGTACCAATTTTATTTTTGCCCAATCTCATGTAGAGATGGTTACTTTTTTGGAGCAGGGCAATACACTTCCTCGCAAGCCGCAAAATAAAACAGATAAATATCCAAAAGGTGATATGATTTTGGAACAAAGAGGAGATACTCGCATCAACTGGACTAATGATGCTTCTTTTGTTGAACGCTTTATCAGGGCATGTAATCCTTTTTTGGGTGCGTTAAGTTTTTATAAGGGAAATCCGATTAAGTTTCATGCGGGATTTTATGATATAGACAAAAAAACTAAAGAAGCCCCAGGGACTATTGTCGAAATAGGCAAAGCCCACCTTTCAATAGCTACCGGAAAAGGAGTATTTTTTCCTACCGCTATGCAAGTAGGATCTTATTTTTCCGGAGATGCAAGAATGTTTTTAGAGTTTGTGAATCCTGACGTCGGGGATATTTTTGAGTAATTACTTGACCAAACTTGCCTTCAAGTTTTTTACTTCCTGCACTTCATTAGGTGTAAGTTCGGTTATATTTCCTAAAATTTTTGCGTTTAGAATAACTTCCGCGGTATATTCTACAGTTTCCATTTTATAATAGGCCTCTTCGATTGTTTGTCCTGCTACAACCACGCCGTGATTTTTCATAAGAACTACATCATGTGAGTCAAAATGTTTGGCTGTTTCTTTTGCTACCTCAATAGATGAAGGCATATAATACCTTGCGACAGGAATTTCTCCCAAATGAAAAACATTTTCTGCTAAAACAGGTTGCGATAGAGGTATATCTGCCACCGCAAAAGCGGATGATTTTGGAGCGTGGCAATGTATTATTGCTCCAATATCAGCGCGAAGTTTGTAAATTTCTAAATGAAGTTTTGCTTCAGAAGAAGGTTTTTTTTTGCCTTCAATTACTTGATAATTTTCATCAACCAAGATAATATCTTCTTCTGAAAAATCATCAAGAGCTAACCCTGATGGGGTAATTAAGAAATATCTTCCGTATCGGATGCTTATATTTCCTGAAAGCCCCGGAGAAAGCCCTTTTTCTCTGAGTCTTTTACCTATTTCTATAAGTTTTTTCTTTAATTTTTCCATACAAATTATTTTATATGAAAAATCTTTAAAAGGTCAAATAGTTTTATGCAAAAGTGTTCCAATTCCAGTCATTACCGTTATCAATCGGTTTTACCGGATTGCCGTCTTTATCGGTTTGTTTTGGAGGAAATTTTAAGAAAGTTGTTTTCATAAGTTCGGGTTCATCTCCAAAAGTCCCTATTCCTGTAAGTCCCAGCCACTTTGTTCCGTCCATTTGAGGTTCTACATAACCAAAAAGATCATTAGCAGTAAGTTTTCTTCCTGTATCGTTGAGATCATCTTCTGTTGTTATATCAAATAAAGAAATATCATCGATGCTCTTTTTGATTTCAAAATTGAAATCGACCTTACGCTTAGGATTGAAAATATCATCTTTTGCGCCATTTGCTCCAAACGGATTTCCTCCGTTGTTAAAAGAAAGAGACATCTTTATACTCCTTTAGAACCTTAACATCATGGGTATCGGTATTTTTTCATATTTCTTTAAGATTTTTAGATGTTTTTTTACATTATGTTACATTTTGGCGGAGGGTAACTTTTTGTAACAATTTTATTTTTAAGTATCAAAAAAAAATATTTGGATTTTTAAAATAGTAAAAAAATGGAGGTTAAAATGATTATTCAAGAGGTAATGTTGCCATCTTTATCATTAAGTTCTGAAAATTATAAAAGAATAAGTGTTAGTTATAATTCAAAAGATAAAAGTAACGGCGATGTTGTTTTTTTGAAAACAAAACAGGCAACTTTTAAAGGTAAAAATCCTCAAGCTGATGAAATTTTCAATGAATTAATTAAAAAAATGCCTGATAAGGCTGATTCTATAAATAAAATAAGAGATATTTCTGAAAAAATACCAAATGCTGCTTTAATTTTGGATGTAGCTAATTTGCTAAAAGAAGTTTCGGAAAAGAAATATGATAAAGCTGCTATTGGGGGGCTTTTAGTTACTATTGATAATACGGTTCTTTTGCCGGTAAAGCTTTCTTTTATTTCTATTATGTCAGAAGGTGGAAAAGTTGTTGGTGGAGGAGTAGGCGCTATGTTCGGAGGAGTAGGAGCTCTCCCCGGGGTAGTAGCAGGCGGTATATTAGGGGCTGTTGGTGGTGGATTTATGTGGAAAACTTTTCGTGATACAATTAGAGACGGTATTTTAGATATTTCTAATGGTTCTCAAGGTGGTTCAAGTGGAAGCTTCGCTTCTGATGGGGACAGTTCTTATAATAGTATCTTCTCTGATGATGATTATGATTCTGAACAAGATGATTTTGGTAAAAATGACTGGTATCTTTTTTGATAAGGTGTATTATAAAAGATGATTTTAATGAACTCAAAAAACAATTTTAAATTGAATTTCAGGTCTCTAAACAGCAAAGACTATGTTTTAGATGATGAGACTAAAAAAGCTTATCCTAATGCAACTACTACACATTTTCCAATGACCTTTACTCCAGCTTTAACAACATTAGTATTATTTGAAGTATCTTCTCTTACAAAGCAAAATATTCCTTTGGCTGGAATTTTAATACCTGCGGCACTTGGTTTAGTTGGTTTTTTTGCGGATACATATTTTGGAAATAAAATAAAATCCAATAATCAAGGTAATAAAAAAAATGAAGATAAAAAACAATTAATGTATGATGTTTTTGTTTCTAGTTCTATGGTTCCTGCAACTTTTTATATTATGGACAAGATAAAAGGCCCCTCTCCAAAAGAGTTACAATTAATAAATGAAAAAAAACTTAAAGCGCCAAAATCTTGGGTTTCTTATAAAACCTTAGGTTTAAGTGTTGTTTTAGGTGCTATTGCAGGAATTTTAATAAATAAAAATAGTGAAAAAATAACAAATTGGATATTTGATAATAAATAAAATGATTATTTTATTATTGAATTGTTTAAAACAAAGTTATATACTTAATTCTTATAGAATAGGAAAGGATTTGAAATGGCTGAAAAAAAATTGTCGATAGCTTTTGTATGGCATTTGCATCAGCCTAATTATAAAGACTCCGAAACTAACATGTATCTTATGCCTTGGGTAAGATTACACGCTATAAAAGATTATCTTGATATGCTTTTGATTTTGGATGAATTCCCCAAAATCAGGCAAACTTTTAATATTGTTCCTCTTTTGATAGACCAAATTGAAGATTATGCTAATAATGATGCCCATGATGTACATTCTTTGCTGACAATTAAAGAATCTAAAAATCTTTCCGAGCAGGATAAAGTTTTTATTTTAAATTCTTTTTTTGATGCGAATTATAATTCAATGATTTCAGTGCATCCCCGCTATAATGAATTGTACGAAAAAAGACAAAGGACAGGAGTTAATACAAGAGAATTTTCCGAGCAAGAATACTCTGATATTTTAATGTGGTTTAATTTGTCCTGGTTTGACCCATCTTGGCAAAAGAAAAATCCTGAATTGAGTGCGTTTTATCAAAAAGAAGAAGGGTTTACTCTCGAGGATAGAATTCGCGTTATAGAAATTCAGCGTGAAATTATGAGAGAAATTATTCCTTCATACAAAAATCACTTAGAGCAGGGAAAAATAGAAATAACGACAAGTCCTTATTATCATAATATTTTACCTCTTGTCATAGATAGTGATTGCGCCAAAAATGGTTTAAGCGTAGAAACTTTGCCAAGAAATCGTTATACTCATCCTGAGGATGCAAAAGCTCAAATACAAAAAAGTATTGTAAAATTTGAACAAGTGTTTGGGCAAAAGCCACAAGGTTTTTGGCCTTCTGAACAGTGTATTTCGGATGATGCTTTGAAAATTATTAAAGAAGCAGGATTTAAGTGGGCAATTTCTGATGAGGGTGTTCTTTCCAAGAGTTTAAATGCTGTTTTTGACAGAGATTATGACGGCTCTTTACTAAACCCTTACCCTTTGTGTCAGTGTTATAACTTTGGAAAAGAAAAAGATGCTTTGAGAATTGTTTTTAGAAGCGCTTTCCTTGCGAATTTAATCAATTTTCAATACGGAGCTTACGAGCCTAAAGTCGCGGCGGAAGATCTTTATTCCAAGTTAAAAACCACACAAAAAAAACTTGAAATGTCGCCTGATGAGAATCATCTTGTGGTAATTGCTTTGGATGGAGAAAATTGTTGGGAAAGTTATCAAAAAGACGGGATACCTTTTTTAAAACATCTTTATAGACTTATTTCGGAAGACAAAGCTCTTGAAGCTCTTACTGTAAGCGATTATATGACCAAAATTAAAAAAGAGCATGTTATAGAAAGTATTGCGCCCGGGTCTTGGATAAACCGTGATTTTCAAATGTGGATAGGAGATTCTGTCAAAAATCTTGCTTGGGATTATCTTGCAAGAATAAGAAAAGACCTTGTAAAATTTTCAAAAGAAAAACACGATAAATACCGTGTAGAGCTTGCTTGGCAAGAGTTTTATGTTGCGCAGGGAAGTGATTGGTTTTGGTGGTTTGGAGAACCTAATAACTCAGGTCAGGATGAGTTGTTTGATTTTTTATTCCGTAATCATCTCAAACAAATATACAAGCTCCTCTGCAAAGATATTCCTACATATCTTGAAAGACCTCTTGAAACACTTGTTCCAAAACAATCTTATACGCCAAAAGATTTTATCAAACCTCAAATTAACGGGAGAAGTTCTCTTGGGGATTGGGAAAATGCCGGTTATATACAAACTGTGCAAGGTCCTATATACAATTTTGAAAAACTTTTCAGCAAAATTTATTTTGGAAATGACAAAGACAAAATTTATCTTAGGTTTGATGTAAATAAAAATAATATAGAAAATCTCAAAGACAAAAATTTTATAAGCCAGATAATGCTTTATTTTCAGGGATTTAACAATAATCCGTCTATTTCTTATGTGCGAGTGAGGCAAACAAAAGATTATGTCCCGAATGTTCTTCGTTATGCCTATTCTCACGAAATTGAAATCCCTATTCTTTGCGGTAAGGTGCTTATGCCTGTTTTTTCAAAATCTATGGAAAATTTGTTGTGGGAAATAATAATCAATCATGATATAAAATTTGTCTATAATCAGGTTATCGAAATGGCTATTCCTTTTGATGATTTGAACATAAAATCGGGTGATAAGGTGAATTTAACCATCTTGACTGGTAAATCCAGTGTCGTTGATGAAATAATCACAAAAGACAGACCGATTTCATTTATCAGACCATAGGTAAAATATGCAAAACCATACGCTTTTGATTGTCGGCGGTGAAAAAGATTCTGTTGAAGCTATAAAACAAAAAGCGGCTTTAAATCGAGATACCGACAAGATTATAGATACAAATATAAAAGGAACATTAGGGGTTTTAAAAACCTGTAAGCCGGATGCGATACTTTTTGTTTTGGATTCCCCTGATGAAGCTATTATTGGGCTTATCAGGGGAATTAGAAAAATAAAATATCTTTCAATGACGCCTATTATGTTTTTTGTAGAGAAAAAATATAATAAAGAATTTATGTCACAAGCTTTTGAGGCGGGTTTGGATGATTTTATTTATTGTCCCCTTGATGATACAGAGGTATCAATTCGTATAAAGATGAACCTCAAGCGCAATGCTTATATTCAAAATGTTGAAAATCAAAAAGCTATTATGCGTAAGTTTAATATTATTAATGAAAAAGATTTTTACATGCCCGAATTTACCGGGAATATTTTTGAAGCTTTTGCTCAAAATTCAATTGAATACGGCAGTTCTTTTATTTTCACTGTTTTTTCTTCTGCCCCCGAAAATAAAGAAGAGCTAGTTTATCAATTACAGCTTAATTCCCGTGCTAATGATGCTATTGGTCAGCTTTCCGAGAATATTTTTTATATAATTATGCCAAAAACCGATTTAGATAAGGCGAAAGATTTTTATAAAAAAATAAAAGAAGCCTTGGGGCAAAAAGAGCTTAATTCAGCAGTTTGCAAATATACTTCGAAAATCCCGTATAAAGAGTTTACGACAATAGTATTAAAAGCATTAAAAGAAGCTTCTCTTGTGGGCGATACTATTGTAAATACTTCTTATCTGGGAGCTGAAACTTTTGTTTCTCAAGTTGCTCAGAAAAAAGAAAAAAATTATAAGCTTTTTCAAAAACTTTTTGAAAAAAAGACACAAATAACTGTTTTGCCTACATTTCAGCATCTAAAAGTTCATCTCGAGCAAAAATATCCTTATAATGTAAGGATTAATTTTTTTGTAACCGAAACAAAATGTTATTTTTCGCTTCAGCATGTTCCGAGTGAAGTTGAAATGTCTTTCAAAATTAATAATTTGGGACATTCCAAAGTTTCTTTGGAAACAATTCGTTCGACTAAAGAGCAAACCGTAATTAATAGTTTGGATATGGATATTAACGAAATTACCGATAAAACAGTGGCAAAATTCGTTAATATTATTACCGCGGAATTTGACAGGTTAATGATGTAAAACATGTCTAGACCCTGCTTGACAATGATTTTTGAGGGGGTTATATTAATAAGACAGTTAATACGCAGAGGTGTGCCGTTTTCAAGAGTCGGCGGGAGGATGCAAGAGGCAGTGCCTTAAAAGCAAAATCCGAAAGGCCACGGTCCCTAGAAGAAAGGTAAAAAAATGTTTGCAATTATAGAAACAGGCGGAAAGCAGTATCAAGTAGAAACAGAACGTTATATAGACGTAGAACTTTTAGATGCTAAAGTCGATGAAACAATTACTTTTGATAAAGTTGTTGCAGTAGTTG
>JAEWLZ010000111.1 GCA_023457295.1 Cyanobacteria bacterium OH_PDB_112 | reverse complement strand
AAAACGAAAAGAAAACCTGATTGCTGCAAACCTGAGACGTCTAAACGCTCACAGGAACGCAGGGCTGGAAGTGGCGATTAGGTGACAATTTGAGGTCAAATACGCTGAAAAACTCCGCCCTTGCGTTTTCACTATTACAGACCCAAGTAAAATTAACATATTCATTCGCACTACTGATTATTTGATTACCTGTTAACGCAAAAGCACGAAGCGGTAACAAATAAATACAAATACACCAAGTAAAAATTCTGCTTAGAATTAAATTCTTTTTCATTTATTTACCTTTAACCGTTGAGATTTCTATAATTCTTATTTTTGAAAGACAATTATCATTTTCACAACACACTAATTGAAAAAGATAAATATTATTCCGATTGTCCATAAGTGTATTTGATAGTATTCCGCCATTTGCAAGACCACGTATCCCCCCCGATGGTATTTCGCACCCGTCTGACCACTCTTTAGAAAACCAACATTTCCAATCTTGAATTCGCGAAACTAAATTTCCTTCAGAATTAAATTTAAAAATACCATTATAGAAACCATTTCCCGTAATACTAAAATATAAAAATTTTTCATTTTGAGAAATTAAATATATACCAAATATTTTTTCGTTTGATTTGAGTAATAAATTTAAAGCATTATTCAATACCACAATCTTATTCTTTTCATTTAAACTAATGACATTATTACTATTTAAAGAATCGTATTTAATATCTCCTCTTTTTAAAAGAATACCGCTGACTCTAATAGACCGTTTTTCTATTTTGGCTTTATTTGGAGTCGCAATTACACCTTCCTTATCCGCCCATTCTTTCATACCCCTCGTGCTTTCTCCGTCTATTACCTCAGGAATATTTATCGTCTCAAGAACTTTTCCTGATTCATCAAGTTTCTCAATTTTGTTTTTTACCGAGTCGCGAACATACACATCACCCTTCAGCACCGCAATTTCATCTTTACTATTATCCAATAATGTCTGTCCGCGAATTTTATCGTATCGGCTTGTATATACATTATTTAAAATAATATTTTTAATATGTTTGCCATTGCTATTAAACTTCTGTATCCTACTATTTAACATATCAAGAATATATATATTACCACTCTCATCAACTTTTACATCAAACTCTCCCGGATATCCATCAGTTGTAGAAGACATTAAAAACGTTCCGTCCGGGCTGAAACTCTTACCTCCCAATCTCATAATCCCTTTATTATCCTCTTTAACTATAACTTTACCATCGTACATAAGTTCGCCATTTCCACTTGGAGCGCTATATACAGGAGCTTCGAGGATTATTTTTGCTTCATACTTTTCCGGGAGTTTGTTTTCATCCACTTCAGACAGGTTAATTGTCACGACCTTTGTCCCGTCTTCTTTATACTCTGTCACAACACCGGGAGACTGGACTTCGGTTTTTATAGTTTTGGATTCAACGGTAGCTGCGCCGCTGTCAGCTGCCGCCGTGGAAACAGCAACAGCAGGTGTTGATTCCGCCTGTGCGGTTTGGGTCACGCCGTTTTTCCCCTGCGCAAACAACAGACCCGTTGTTATTATCCCTGTAATACAAAGCGTTAAAATTATTTTTCTCATTTCTTCCCCTCCTGTTTTGTCTTTACCCATTCAAACTTCACATCCTCATTTACCTTAATATTATTCATCACAATATTGGTCTTGGCCTTTCCCTGTAGGGAGGACATTTCCACTTCTGACTCTGCCGGCATTTCTATTTCCCTTTCCTTTACCGCTGCTGCACCGGCGCCCTTGTGGCGCGGTACGGCTTTTATCTTATGCCTGCGTTTTACCGTTACATGTCCAAGTTTTTCCCCTGCTTCGTTATAAAATTCCTGCTCTTCTGTTATTCCCGAATCAAGGTTAATTTTTTCCACCCTTTTGGCTATCATATGCCTTTTTACATTCTCTTTTTCATCCCTTAACTTTTGCAAATACTTCTTCTTTATTTTTCTATCCTTGCCGTTTTTCGCCGGAGTTTCTTCTGCTATCATAATATTCCTGTCAAAGCCCTCTTTCATCAGCGCTATCTTCTTATTTTCATATTCAACAACCGCTTTATTTCCAAAAAACTCTTTTTTCACCCTTACCTTATAATCCGCAGTTTCTGCTTCCTTTACCATTAAATCCCTTGGATGTTTTGCGTCAGATGATTTATTCCCGTCTTTATCGGCAAACATGGTGTTAATTGAAGAGCCGCCAAAACTTCCCAGCCCCGCGTACTGCGACATAATTACGTCTTTTTCTTCCGGGCTTAGCGTAAATGTTTTTGTTGTCCCATTGGCCATTAAATAAGTAACCGAACCCGCCGCAGTATCCACCAAAAACTGCATCTGCAAAGCGCCTGTGCCGGTTATCATAACTTTACTGTCGCCGTTTTCATTGGTCTGCATGACATAATCATAATCAAGCGTTTTCTTTATCCCGCCAAATTCAGTTTCAGAAGACACAGACGCGGCAAATGTCTGCACGCTGTCCTGATACCCCTGCTGTGCCGCCGCCACATCCGCAATAGTCAAATCTTCCGCGTATAAAAAAACGGAAAATATAAAAAAAGACATGAATAGTACCAAAAGTTTTTTCATATTTTTTACTCCCAAATTATTTTGTGCGAACTACGGTTTACAAACAGCCCCTCCGCCGTGTACCCTCCGCATAATTTTTAATATTCTAAACCATTACCAAATATTGTCAACGATAAAAAATATTCATCCCATAAATTTTTATCCCATATCCAATAGATAAAACCGGGGGTTTGGAGGGTCAGAAAATTTAAAATCCGCGGGCTGAAGACCCGCGTCTACCAAAGTAAACCGAAGTGTACCTGAAAATTGCGCTTACTTTAACATCCCGTTTGTGTTTGTTTTTGCGGCAAAGGCGTCG
>JAEWLZ010000110.1 GCA_023457295.1 Cyanobacteria bacterium OH_PDB_112 | reverse complement strand
GCCCTGACCATGACTGTGTTTACCGCTTTGTATACCTTTAACCTGGCTTCATTAAGTATTACCCTTATTTTCGAATATGCCTCTGTCCGGGAAATAACTTTATTGCGCATTTTTACCCCCTCTATGTTTTTAAAACTTACAGCTTTGTACTGCTTTTTATTTTTTAATACTTATAAAATCAATTATTGTACCGTCGCATTCAGGATAATGCTTACATACAATATATTCAGACCCGCTTTCCATTTCACGAATAACCTTGAATTCATTAAATATGAATTTATTCCCGCAATGTATACATTCCACCTTTTCGTTGAATTCTTCCGGACTTTTATAGAAAGGACTGTAACTTTCCACATATTGCATTTTGTTTTTTATAACCATTTCTCTATACTGTTCTTCACCTTTTTTCATTACATTTCCTCCTTGAATCTTTTAGTTGATTTCCAGCTTCAAACGCCTTTAAAACAGGGACGGACCTTGACTTGAGAGTTGACAGTAATTTTCAAACATTTTCTGTTGTTTTATAATACATATCCCTGACAGATTTTATTTCTTTCTCAAGTTTCTTATCATCCTTCAGTTCAGCCTCAATCCTGTTTCTTGTCTTTCATATTCCGCTGCTGTGAAGGCCGTTTAGTAACCGCGCAATTTCCGTGTTCTTTAATCCTGCGTCTTTTATTAACAAATAAGTCAGCACCTTTTTTGCCTTGTTCCATTTCCCTTTTTTTCCGGCCAATACTTCCATGCATGTGTCATAATAACGGCAGACAGGCCCTGCAATCTCTTCAAATGTGTAATAATTTTTTAACTTCCATCTGTTTGCTATATCATCCGGCAGTTTTTTATCTTTTAACAGAAGCTTGATTTTCCTTACATAGTCCGGGGAGCCAAGTATCTGCTGCCCATAGTATCCGACAATATCCCCGTCCCTATCCCTGTAAGAAGCTTCGCTGATATATTTTTCATACTTTTTAACAGCTTCAGCCCGGACAGGATCCATCATTGCCAAAACATCATGTATCTGCGCGGTACCCGTATCTTCCCCGCCCGCGTACTGAAAATGGCTGCTCCACGGGTATTCTTTCAAAGTTTCTGCCATTCCCGCCCGTATTGGATTCATATGTATATACCGCAGTTCTTCAAGCGTTCCCCATTTAAATTCAACAAGCACATGTTTAAAACGGCCCTGCAGCAGATGCCCCACCCGTTTATATTTTCTGTTAAAATACACGCAGTACTTTGTATTGATACATCGCATTATTTCTGAAAGGTTTGGATTTTTTATTTTCAGCAGAAGGTGGTAGTGATTGCTCATAATTACATACGCATAAAGCTTGAATTCATATTTTTGCCGGGATTCTTGGAGTATTTTAAGAAAATAATGTCTGTCATCTGGATCGCGGTATATATTCTGCCGTTCATTTCCCCTGGACATAACATGATATACCGTATCCGGTAAAACTATCCGTTTTTGCCTGCTCATCTCTGGCCCCTCTATGTTTTTGTTCATTCCAATAACGCATTTAATATATCATTAAATTATCGGATTATAAATATTTTTTCTCAACTCTCAACTCAAGGTCCGTCCCCTATTATCTTTTTCTCTGAACAAAGAGAAAAAATAAGCAGGCCCCCTGTCCTGATTTTCCCCCCGTAACTATTGATACTTCATAACAACAGCTTTCCAGTCATACGCCAGATCCGCGAAAGATACAAATGGAACATTCCCCACAAACCTAATAGTGGTCTGATTAACACATCCATCAGAGAAATATGGATTGCCTACATTTTCCCATTGCGTACCGCTGAACTTCATTACAGTACTTCTGCATAAACTGTCTGACCAGTCCATAAACGAGACATACGGTTTGCCATCATTAACGCTTATCGACGGATAATATGCCCTTCCCTGGCTGAAACCAGCAGTTCCAACAGTATCCCAAGAAGTACCATTGAACTTTCTTACAGTTGCTTTTTCAGAATTTGCGTTATCACAGTATACAACATACGGCGCCCCGTCATAAATGCACAGATCTATATAAAATATTTCACCCGCAGAAAATGCGGGCGATCCTGCATAAACCCATGTGCTTCCATCGTATTTCATTACCGAGGCTGTATAACCATTTGCTGTATCATTATAGGCAATGTATGGCGTTCCATTATCAACAGCAATAGATATAAAACTTGTACCGCCCGCTGTAATCCCCGGAGTCCCAACATTTTGCCAGGAACCTGATACGAATTTCATTACAGCTGTATTTGGCCCGCCCTGATTTTCTATTGCTATATAGGGGACTGAATTGTTAACGTAAATATCTACCGAATATGCCATTTGGTCAGAAAAACCCCTGCTGCCTACAAATTCCCACGCAGAGCCGGAATATTTCATAACAGTGACCTTGGTGTTGCTTTCATAATCCACGAATGCTATGTACGGTGTGGTTCCATCCATGGCAAGCCTGACAGAATCAGCCGGTGCATTGATAACAGCGCCACTTCCGACTGTTTCCCATTCAGTACCGTTGAACTTTAGAACATAAGGGCTGCAGCTGCCATAAGCCGCTCTATGGCAGATATATGGGGTTGATCCGCTTATTTCCATATCCAGATTATCAGCAGTGCTTATTGTAAATCCTTTTTGCCCCACCGCAGACCAACCAACAGTTGCAGCATTTGGATCAGTTGCACTGTTTTTTACTTTAGAACATGAAATTATTACTAAAAAAACCGACAGCAGAATACAGATTTTTTTCAACACTAAATATCCCTCCCATAGTTAAATATTGTATGTAGTCAGTATATTGCAGAGTGTCAAGCTCGTCTGTGACCGATGGTTTTTAGTTTTGCATGTCCTTTATTTCACCTTGCCAAGATTCTAAACTTTGCGTCTTACCAAGGAACTACATCAGTACCGGGTCTTCCGCCTTCGATAAATCTCCGGCGGACAGGTTAGTTGAGATTTTACGGCAATTTATAACTTATTACCTCACCTCAATGC
>JAEWLZ010000109.1 GCA_023457295.1 Cyanobacteria bacterium OH_PDB_112 | reverse complement strand
CACAGAAGGAATTGAGTTTGAAATCAAACGTCTTGAGACCCAAATTGCCAACTGTAACAATGAAATCAAAGGTTTTGATATGGAAATCAATTTCCATAACGAGTCAATAAAAGCTCAGGAAGAACGTATCCTCAAAACCAATTCCGATAATGTGAAATTGGTTGAAGACAAAGAAAAATTCGCATTAGAAATTGAAGAAATTCAAGCTCAAATTACAGAACTTGATGAAAAAATAAAAGAAATTGGCGAAAAACTTGGTGAACTTCAAGACCGTCGTGACCAATTACAAAAAAATGTTATAGAGTTTGAAAAGACAAAGTCTTCTCTTGAAGCAAAAATCGAACGTACAGAAGAACAGCTCGAAGCGTACAAATCTCGCCGAAAAGAGCTTGAACCCGAACTTGTGACGATTCGTGAAGAACTTCAAGCGGCAGGATATGATATAAATGCTTTAAAGCCGACTGAGATTTCTATTGAAGAAGTTATGAAAAAAATCGCAAGCCTAGACCGCCGTATGGAAGAGCTTGGTGCGGTAAACATGCGCGCAATTCAGGATTATGACGAGGTTCAAGCACGTAAAGAAGATTTGGATAATCGCCTCAAAACACTTGATGATGAACGCAAACAAATCAATGAAAGAATGCTCGGATATGAAGATTTGAAGAAAAAAGCATTCCTTGAAACTTTCAACAATGTAAATGAAAACTTTAAGGATATTTTTGCGCAACTTTCAGACGGAGAAGGACAACTTATACTTGAAAATCCTGAAAATCCTCTAGCGGCAGGGCTTACAATTGAAGCTCGTCCGCGTGATAAAAAAATGCAGCGTTTGGAGTCTATGTCAGGCGGTGAAAAATCGCTCACAGCACTTGCATTTGTATTTGCTATCCAAAGATATATGCCGGCGCCATTCTACGCATTTGATGAGGTCGATATGCACCTTGACGGTATAAATGTTGAAAAACTCTCAGAAATGATTAAAAAACACTCATCTCATACACAATTTATTGTCGTATCTTTGCGTAAGCCCATGATTGAATCTGCAAATCGTACAATCGGCGTTACTCAAAAAGAAAAAGGAATTACAAAAGTGACAGGAGTCAGATTAAGTGATTGATAATATATTTGAAAATGCGGCAAATCTCCAAAAATCCAATGCGAAAGACGGCATTGAGATTTTGGTAAATATGGCAAAACGTCAGGAACTTGATCCCTGGAATGTCAATATAGTAGATGTTACAGACAGATATCTTCAGCATCTTGTTGAGCTAAAACAAAATAATCTCCGTCTTACCGGCAGAACACTTTTGTTTGCCGCTGTTTTACTTCGTTTAAAATCGGATGTTTTAGAAGGTATTGACCCTCTTATGCTTGAAGAAGATGCTGTCGCAGACTTTGACGATGATTATGATGATCCTGATTTTCAGGATATGGAACAGCTCGCATCCAGAGCCAATATTATTCCTATAGATGAGGCACTTGAGCGCAGAACGAGTGTAAAACTAAATCGAAAACGTGTCGTTACGTTGAAAGATTTGATTAAACAGTTGGAATTTTATGAAGAACTTGAGCGTAAACGCTCTTTGAAAAATGCTCATGACCGCGCAAAAAGAAGAATTCGTTCTTATGCGAATTTGTCGGCGGAGGATATTATAAATCTTGCTCACGATGAGTATATCGAAGACAGCGTAAAAAGACTTTATGGTTTGCTTGAAAAGCTTTTTGAATCGAATGAAAAAATTGAACTTACAGAACTTGAATCAGCGGGAATGGATAAAATTTCAACTTATATCGCATTGCTTTTCTTGTCGGCAGACGGGAGAGTGGACTTGGTTCAGGATGAATTTTATTCGGATTTATATGTGGTCGCAGATGACCTGAAAGGAGAACATGAGTCTAAAATCGAAAGTTGAGGCGGTTCTTTTTATTACTGCAAGAGCTGCAACACCTGATGAAATAGCCGGAATTTTAAACGAATCGACAGAAGATGTCGAAGAGGCTTTGCTTGACTTGATTATGGATTATTCGGCAAGAGATGGTGCGCTTGAGATTGATGATGAAAACGGATATATTATACAAATTCGTCAGGAATATATGGATATAGTCGAAAAACTTGTACCTGTTGAGCTTACTCCTGCAATACTTAAAACACTTTCGATAATTGCGATTAAAGAACCAGTTTTGCAATCAGAATTGATTGATTTGCGGGGTTCGGGGGCTTATGACCATATAAAAGAACTTTTAATAAAAGGACTTGTTACACGCCGAAGAGATTCAAGTTCACGTTCTTTTAGGCTTAAAACAACGGATAAATTCGCAGAGTACTTCAAACTTAAAGGTGATGAGGCTACTTTGGCGCAGTTTATGGCGGAAAGAAAAAAATTCACACAGGGAGAAGAAATCGTCGAACAAAAGGAGCTGGAAATTGATGATGAGTTACTAAACATCGATATAATCGAAGATTAGGAAAGGAATGAGCCATGGATACAAATTCTAAAACATCTCTTTACAATTCAAGTTCTTATGCGCAAAGACAATCAGCTAAACAAGCCATTTTTAATAACAGTAAATACGGGCAGATGGAGTCTAAGCTGGCGGCTTTGAATTCAGATGACAATACCTCCAAAAGATATGTTTTATCAGACGGAAGAGTTTTTGTGCGTCAAGCTTCAAGCAGCAGAATAAATTTCAGAGCATTATTTGGCAGTATTACATCAGGAGATGACACGGATTCTTCAAATGCTGATACTTTAGCTTTGTTTCAAAATCTAAAAAACACTTCAGATTCAATGCTTTCAGCTTATGAAAAACAATCTAAGCAAAGACTGGGTCTTCGTTAATTTATAGTACTTATAGGCATGTCTGAATTCAAAATATGTAAAAAAAACGAGATTTTTTGCACGATATAGCTCTTGAGAGTAATACAAACTATTCTCAAGAACTATTTTCAAAAAAACCTGACAGTTATATGATATTAACTGTCAACAAGGTTAGATGTCCAAAATTAGGAGTATAAAAACTTTAAAACGGTGTATATTGATTTATGGCGAATGCTATAAATTTCTGCCTCATGATCTCTTCTTCCCCTAGAAGCTTTTTTCAGGGGAGTTTTTATTTGTGCTATTTTTGCTAAAGAAAAAACAGACTCGTTTTGTGAGTCTGTCTAAATAAAGCTTATTTAGGGTAATTAATCCAGCAATGCTTCAAGCGTAGAGGCATTTTTTGTTGCTGTGATATTTTCACGGACTTTTGCACGGTGTATATATGTTCTTAGCGCTTCTCTGATAAGTTCGCTACGGGAACGATTTTCAACATCTGCAAAATTGTCGATTTGATCCAAAAATTCTTCCGGCATTGAAATTAAAACTTTAGCCATTTGCTGCTCCTTTTTATTTTTCTCTAATACTTATTTTCTTTGTGGTTTAGACAGTCCGTGTCGCTTATTCTCTCTCATCTCTCTTTTGGTAAACTTATCTTTTTTTCTCTCTATACTTTAATAAAAACAAAAGTATATAAAAAAGTGCTAAATTGGATATACTATTATATTTTTCATAACAGTAAAAATCCCGAAACCCCCTTTAATAAAGGGAATTGTATGCTTAATAAAACTTCACAAAAGCTTTTTACGAAGAGGAGCTTGTAGAAGATTTTTTGTAAGAATTGTATTTTTCTTGAGCAGTGGTGTAATTGTTCAAGACCGTTGTATTGAATGTGAAAATTTGTTCATCATCATCAAATGTTCTGGGTTTATGAGACGCTATTTTTTGAATGCGTGCCTGTAATGCCGCGATTCTTTGATAATCCTGATTACTCGCTCTAGCGGCATCTTTGGCGGAAGAGGTCATTTTGCCCGCTGCGGCTAGGGCGGCACTTTTCATTTCTTTAGTGAAACTGCTGCTTGATGAGGACGAAGAATTGGAAGTAGAGGCTATATCAGAAGCAGAAGATTTGACATAACTCATAATGGAAGATTTTGTTTTGGTCGAATATTTAAGACTTCCGTCAGAAGAAAAATAATAAGACATAAAACCACACCTTTCTATGTTACAAATCTTAACATGTTTTTCTGCAAAATGGAACATGTTGAAAAATACTTTTTAATAATTAATAGACTCTTGTTATTGTTGAGTTATAATTAAGTGTATAAATTTACTAGAGGAAAATTTTATGACATATATTTCAAAGCCCAAAAACAAAAAGTTTGTAATTGATGTAAACTGCGATTTAGCGCAAAGTTTCGGTGTTTACAAAAATGAAAAAGAATTTGATATTGTTCCTTATGTTAGCACTATAAATGTTTCTTGCGGAGCGCATGCGGGAGATCCTTTATCAATAATGGAAGCATTAAGCAATATAGAGGGACAAAGTTATGCAATTTCTGCGCATATAGGTTATCCTGATTTGCAGGGATTTGGTTATCATGAGATGAACTTGAACGAAGAGCAAATGCAATCAATCATTTTGTATCAATTGGGAGCATTGAGTGCTTTAGCAAAAGTTTATAATCTTGATATTGAATACGTTAGACCCCACGGTGCTTTATATAAGCAAGCAGCTGAAAATTATGAAGTCTCTTTAAGTGTTGCTAAAGCTATTAAGAGTTACAATCCTTGGCTTATATATATAGGTGCGGCTTGTGAAAACCTTGATAAAGTTTCTGAAGAAACTGGCGTGCGTGTTGCGCATGAGCTTATGCTGGATAAGGTTTATGATGTGGATGGTGAGATGGATTTTGACTCTGAAGATGTTGAAAATCTAAATTACTGTACTTCACAGTTGGATTTGATTTTGAATCGTTCAATGGTTAGAAATTCTCAGGGAGGATTAACCAAAATAAAATGTGATACTATTCACTTAAGTTCAAAGTCTAAAATAGCACTTGAACTTGCTCAAAAAGTTGATGAAATGCTTGCAAATAGTGTACCTGTGGCGGTTAGCAAAGTTGTTGACAGTGGATGGGTTTAGAGCTAATCAGGGAGGCTTGAATTGAAGTTATTCAAATACAGAATACCTAAAACGGCGACATTACTTTTGCCCGGTATAAAATTAAAAAGATGGGGCTTGATGATTTTTTTTGGAGCGGTCTTTTTTGCAACCGGAATATTGATTTTACTTCAAATGACTCCTGTTCATTTTGCAATGGAAGCTGTTGCAAAAATTGCTTCACATACGCCCTCCCATGTAGGCGGAATGATTTTCCTTATTTTAGGAGCTTTATTTTTTTATTTTGGCTGGAGAAAGACAAACAGCACTATTTTAGATGCCTTTTTGCCAAGAGAAAAAGGGCATGTTCTTGAAGCTTTATATAAAAAAAGAATGTTGGATAAAGGTCCTAGAATTGTTGTGGTAGGCGGAGGAACAGGTCTTTCCACAATTTTGCGCGGACTAAAAAACCTTACAAATAATCTTACGGCAATTGTAACCGTTGGAGATGACGGTGGAAGCTCAGGCAAGCTAAGACGTGAAATGGGCGTTTTACCTCCCGGAGATATTCGTAACTGTATTGCGGCTTTAGCGGATGAAGAAGATTTGGTTACGCAGCTCTTTCAGTATCGTTTTGCGGAAGGCGGATTGGGCGGTCATAGCTTTGGAAACCTCTTTTTGACGGCTCTTTGCTCAATTACCGGCGATATGTTTCGTGCGATTAAAGAATCTTCGAAAGTTCTTGCTATTCGCGGTAAAGTGCTTCCTTCCACTCTTGATGATATGGTTCTTATTGCCGAAATGGAAGATGGAAGAATAATAGAAGGGGAGTCCGATATTCCCGAGGCGAAAGGAAAAATTAAAAGACTTTTCTCAAGACCTGAAAATCCAAAAGCTCTTATTGATGTAATAAAAGCAATTGAGAGTGCGGATTTGATTATTTTAGGACCGGGAAGTCTTTATACAAGTGTCATACCTAATTTATTAATAAAAGATATTTCAAAAGCTATTTGTGAATCTAAGGCTAGCAAGGTTTATATCTGTAATATAATGACACAGCCGGGAGAAACTGATGAGTACTCTGTTTCTGACCATGTAAATGCAATCATTAAACATGCCGGATGTTCTGAAATTATGGATGCTGTTATCGTAAATAAAAAATTGCCTACAAATCTTGCCAAAAAATATGAAAGCGCAAAATCATTCCCTGTTGTACTTGATGAAAATAAAGTTGAAGAACTCGGTATAAGAGTAATAAAAGCTACTCTTACTGAAGATAATGAACAAGGTCTCGTGCGTCACAGTTATAAAAAACTTGCTAAAATAATTGCTCATATTCATGACAAGTCACTTGAATCAAAACATAGGGCGGAAGCTTAAAATGACAAAATCAATAAGCGTTTTAAATTTACTTGATTATAAAAAAAGCGGAAAAAAAATTACCTGTTTGACCGCTTATGATTATTCCACCGCTAAACAAGTCGATGAGGCGGGGGTAGATTTGATTCTTGTTGGCGATTCTGCGGCGATGGTAGTTTTGGGTTATGAAACTACTCATTCAATCACTATGGATGAGATGCTGATATTTTCTAAAGCTGTTGTCAGAGGTTCTAAAAAAGCCCTTGTGGCGGTAGATATGCCTTTTAGCAGTTATAGAATTGATAAAAAAACAGCTATTGAAAACGCTTGTCGTATAGTGTCTGAAACGGGTGCAAAAGCTGTCAAAATCGAAGGCGGTTCACCTTATATAATTGATATTGTTAAGCACTTAAGTGAAATGGGAATTCCAGTTATAGGGCATTTGGGATTTACTCCGCAGTATTTGCATACTTTAGGCGGATATAATGTTCAAGGAAAAACAGTTGAGCAAACTAAGCAAATGCTTAATCAGGCTCTTTATTTGGAAAGTGCAGGAGCTTTTGCGATAGTTCTTGAAATGGTTCCCGAGCAGAGTGCCAAAATTATTACCGAAAAATTAAAAATTCCGACTATCGGGATAGGTGCAGGACGTTATTGTGACGGACAAATTTTGGTTATTGACGATATAATCGGCAGATATTCAGACTTTAAGCCTAAATTTGCAAGACGTTATACTGATGTGGCTGGTTCGATACGTCATGCAGCACAATCATTCAGGGCTGATGTTATGGCGGGAGATTTTCCCTCCGAGGCGGAGTCTTTTGAATTGTCTAAAGAAGAAGCAGAGAAACTAAAAAATGAGTTCAATAATAAATCATATTATTGATGTTCGTTCTGTTGTTTCAGAATGGAAAAAACAGGGGTTCAAAGTAGGTTTAGTTCCTACTATGGGGGCTTTGCATGCGGGGCATGAAAGTCTTATTAAGAAAGCTTGTGAATCTTGCGATAAGGTGGTTGTAAGTGTTTTTGTGAATCCGACCCAATTTGGTCCTAATGAGGATTTTGACAAATATCCCAGAACGCTTGAATCGGATGCTGAGCTGTGCTCAAAAAATGGTGTGGATGTGGTTTTTGCACCTTCTGCCGAAGAAATGTACCCTGAAAAAGACTTTACCAAGGTAATTCCTCCTGAAGTTTATCAAAATAAACTTTGCGGGAAATCACGTCTCGGACACTTTGACGGAGTTGCGCTTGTCGTTACAAAGCTTTTTAATATTGTGCAGGCGGATGTAGCTTTTTTTGGACAAAAAGATGCTCAGCAGGTTGTTATTATAAAAAAAATGGCAAGAGACTTAAATATTTCGACAGAAATAGTTACATGTCCTATTATTCGTGATGAAGACGGACTTGCTTTGAGTTCCCGCAATACATATCTTAATTCGGAACAAAGAAAAAAAGCTCTTTGTCTTAGTAAAATGCTCAAAAAAGTTGTCCAAATGTATCAAAATGGTGAAATATCAGTTGAAATAGTTAAAAATGAAGCATTAAAACTCCTTGAAGAAGGCGTTGTGATTGATTATTTTGAATTTGTATCCTTTGAGACTTTAGAACAAAAAAATAATCTTGATGACAAGATATTGGTTGCAATTGCTGCAAGGCTAGGAAGCATAAGGCTTATTGACAATATAATTCTTGAATAGCATTCTAATTCAGTAATAATACAAGTTTTGACTTGTTTATTAAGGTCATGATAAAATTTTATAGTGGAGGTTTAAGATTTGACTTTAGCGATATACCCTGGGAGCTTTGACCCTTTTACAAAAGGACATTTGGATGTATTAAAGAGAGCAGCCAAAATTTTCGATAAAGTTATAATAGCTGTTTTGACAAACCAGGCTAAAGAACCTTTTATTCCTTTGGCAGAGAAGCTTGAATTAATAAAAACAGCTATTATGGAAGCAAATTTGACTAATGTTGAAGTGGATTGTTTCGATGGCTTAACAGTTGAATATGCAAAGCAAAAAGGTGCTAAAGTATTAATAAGAGGGCTTCGGGCTGTTAGTGATTTTGAATATGAAATGCAGCTTGCCCAAATGAATCAAAACCTTGATAATAATATAGAAACCGTATTTTTAACAACCAAACCTAAATACAATTTTATTTCATCTGGAGTTGTTAAAGAAGCCGCAAAGTTAGGCGGAGATGTTTCAAAGTTAGTCCCCCAAAACGTTAATCAATATTTAGTAAAGAGGTGTAAAGCATGACAGTTAATACAATTTACAATCTATTAGGCAGATTGGAGAATATCATTATTGCCAAAGGTATTCGTCTTTTGCCTTTACCTTACGCAATTGTAAATGTAAAAAATATCGAAGATATTTTGGATAGAATAAGAGTTTCTATTCCTGGAGAAATCCAAGAAGCCAGAGAAATTTTGAGACGTAAAGATGAAATCCTTATGGAAGCTCAAAATAAAGCAGATCATTTGTATCTTCAGGCTCAGGATAAAGCAAGAAGTCTTATTGACGAGGCAGAAATTCTTAAAGCGGTAAGAGCAGAGGCTGAGCGTATTAAGGCTGAAACACTTGAAAACTGTGAAGCTATGAAACAAAACACTTTAAATGAAGTTGAGCAAATAAAAATCAATACTTCTAACGAAGTTCTTAGGATAAGAGAAGGCGCAGACCGTTATGCTGAGGAAGTTTTAGGCAATTTAGACCGTAATTTGCAAGATTTGCACAGTATTGTAAGAAATGGACAAAATTATTTAGGACAGCTTAAATCAGAAACTTTATCCAGAATTTCTGCGGCAGTTGATAATATAGAATAGCAAAAAAGAAAAAGTAAATGATATTAAAAAAGCTGATATTTCTTGAATATCAGCTTTTTGGTTTTTTTATTTAGATTTGTTTTTCAAAGCTTTCAACATTAATGTTGAGATTATTTCCTATTTTTATAAGATTTTTAACAAGCTTACGGATTTTTGCATCTTTAGAATTTAAAGTTATTTGCATGATTTCCGGAAGTTTTACGAAGATTTTTTCAAAATAAATATTTTGTGCTTCTCGTAAATCAAGTTCAATTTTAAGCATTTCAGCTTTTTCTAAAATCTCAACTATAAGTTCAGATTCTTTAAGTTCGATGTTTTTGGCAAGTTTTTTGAGATTGACATTTAGTTCTCGAACAAAAAGTTTACTGGCATTTTTAGTATCTAAAGCAACTTTTAGAGTGGTTGATTCTTTTATGATATCACCGGCATTGTTAATTGTGTCATTATCTAATATATCATCGGAATCTTCAAATAAATTGTTGAAATCTTTACTTAGGGTATATTTTGCAACAAGCTTCATCTCCGGTGGAATTTCCACACCAAGTTCTGAAAGCTGAACTATTGTTCCGCGACTTTCTTCGTACATATTGCGCAAATTTGACGCGAATTTTGTAACCTTGTTTGTAAGATGCATTCCTAAAAGTTCGCGTCTTTCTTCGACAAACATGTTATCAAGAGTGAAATAATTTTTAGCAAAATTTTCATCAAGTGAACGTATAACTTCTGTTAATGGTTCATTGTTATATTTGTTCATCAAATCATTTTTTATGTCAGTATATTTTTTTTGTGAAACAAATTCTGTCACCGTACAATGGAAGTCTCCTCCCGAAAAGCGTAAAATCGCAAAAATGAAGTCTTGAACTGAAAGTGTAATTTTACTTTTAACTTTAATTCTGCCGACGGCAAGAGTTGTATTACTTTTTTTCAGTTTACGGTAATCCATTTTTTCAACCGTGTAACAGTAGATAGTTTCTTCATCTTCAGGATCTCTGTAAAGAGATTTTAAAGCCCACTGAGTTACAATTTGTTTGCGTAATACAACGGCAGGTTTAACAAATTTTTCGTAAATATCCCGTCCGTTACCGTAATTTGGAATGTTGCTGTGAGCTTTTTCCAATATTTGCAAGAAAGGTTCTTCGAGATCTTTGTCGCAAAAATTGATTGCAAGTTCTATTGCTCGGGCTGCGTATTTCAAAATTTGTGTGGTTTCTATGCCTGAAATTTCTGAGAAAAACCATCCGCAGCTTGTATACATTAACATTGCATTACGTTGAATTTCAAGTAATCTTAAAACAGATGTTTTTTCTGCATCAGAAAGCTCATGAAGTTGATGTTTTTTGAAGAACTTGTTCATAGTAAGTTCGTTTCTGTCTAAAATAACGTTTATATACTCATCACGAGCGTTCCACGGGTCTTTAACGTATTTTGAAATAGCTTCTTCATAAATAGTCGAAAGTTCATCACGAAGCCAGTCAAAAGCATCACGAAGCGGTCTGCGCCATTTTTGATTCCATCCCGCATGTCCGCCTGTTGAGCACCCACAGTCATCCGACCATCTGCCTACACCGTGGAAGCAGCTCCAAGAAGAAGGTTCTTTAATCTCAGCTTCATACTGTGGCGGGTATTTTTCTAAATATTCACCATAATTTGTGATTATAAACCCGACTTCTTTCGCTCTTTTTCCTAGAATATACGCGAGAGCCATATCTCCAAAATGAGTGTGGTGTCCGTAGCTTTCACCGTCTGTACCTATATTTATAAGCTGGTCATAGTGTCTTTCGTAAGAAATACCTTCTTGTAGGCGATGAATAAATTTGTCACCGTCTTTTAATAAATTGTCAAAAGCCACAGACCTTGAAATAGCTCCGTCATAGAAGAATAAATCTATGTATTTTTCAGGATTATTTTTTATAAAATATCTGTAAGAACGTGCAGGGTCTATGTTTCCCCAACTTACATCTTGCCAGTCGTTTGTATTTATTTTTCTTACTTTTGCCGCTTGATAAGGCGATAAAACAGTATATTTTATACCGCAGTCGTATAAAACTTCAAGAGTTTCATCATCAACCCCTGTTTCTGCAAGCCAAATACCTTCAGGTTTGCGCCCGAAGCGATATTCAAAATCTTTTATTCCCCAAACAGTTTGAGTGTATTTATCTTTTAAATTAGCAAGAGGCATAATCATATGGTTATAAACTTGCGCAATTGCATTGCCATGACCTGAATATAAATC
>JAEWLZ010000108.1 GCA_023457295.1 Cyanobacteria bacterium OH_PDB_112 | reverse complement strand
CGTATTCAGGCGCGGCAAGAAGATCGACGCGGACGACAGGCGGACGCTGGACGCGGTGAAACGCATCGCGGCCAAGCTTGGCGACAAGGCGGCGCTGGACGCGCAAGCGCAAGTTGCCAAGCTGGCGGAAGATAAGGCGGCTGTGGAAGCCGCCGCACGGGAGCTTAACGGGGCACGGGCGCGCCTGACGCTGAGAATGCGGCTGGCGCGTTTGGGGTGCGATGACTGCGCCAGTAGCTAAGCCCCTGCAGCCAGAAGCACGAACAAGGACGGGGCCAAGCCCCACGACACGAAAGGAGCAGAACAATGCCCAGTATTTTGGAGACCAGGCAGGTGCTCGCGGACATCCGCAGCGAGCTGAAAAAGGAAATGCAGCTCGGCATGGATATGGTGAGCCGACAGGACGTTACGATGGAGATCATCACCGCGCAGAGCAACAAGATTGACCTGCTGCAGGCGCGCGAAGCCATCGCGCGCAAGGAGCTCGAGACGCAGGAGGGCGAGAGCCGCGCCAATGCCGAGGCGGCGGCCAAAAGCCAGAAGCCCGCCAGCGCGTTCAGCTGCTTTGGCGAGTTTATGGACGCGGTGCATAAGGCGGACGCCTCGGGCGGTGTGCGCGACAAGCGCCTGGGCAGCGTGAGCAACAGCGCCACGGGCGCAAACGAGGGCACCAACGCGGATGGCGGCTATCTGGTGCCGCCTGAATACGCCGAGGGGATTATCGACCTGGTGCAGCAGGAGAGCGTGCTGTACCCGCAGGCGCGCAAGGTGCAGATCGCGGGCAACCGCCTGATTGAGATGTACCTGGACGAGAGCAGCCGCAAGGATCCTTCCACAGGCAGCCGCCATGGCGGCATCCTCGCCTACTGGAAGGGCGAGGCGGCACAGTATGAGGCGGTCAAGGCTGCGTTTGGGCAGCGGCAGACCGACATCCATAAGCTGACCGCCTACTGCCCCGTGACCGAGGAACTGCTGGAGGATTACCCCGCGATGGAGGGGGTGCTGACCGACCTTGCCGGGCGCGAATTCGCCTTCAAGGCGGATGACGCCATCCTGAGTGGCACCGGCAGCGGCATGCCGCTGGGCATCCTCGCCACGAGCGGTACCGCCGCCCTGAACAACGCCGCGCTGGTGACCATCGCCAAGGAAACCGGCCAGGCAGCCGACACGGTGGTGACGCAGAACATCCTGAAAATGTTCAACGCGCTGATTGCGCAGAACCGCCCCAGGGCCAAGTGGTACATCAACCAGGACGTGGAAATGGTGCTGATGCAGTTGCTGATGCAGACCGGCGCGATTACGTCCAGCGGCGCCAGCGCCGTGGAGGGGATCAGCGGCACGTTTGGCACCCCGATTTACACCCCGCCCGGCGCTTACGGCAATGCCGAGGCGCGCCTGCTCAACATCCCCGTGCAGCCCATTGAGCATTGCTCGGCGCTGGGCGACAAGGGCGACATTGTGCTGATGGACGCCACGCAGTACCTGCTGATCGAGCGCGGTGGCATTACCCGCCAGAACAGTATGCACGTGCGTTTCGACTACGACGAGACGGTGTTCAAGTTCACGTGGCGATTGGGCGGGCGCCCCGATTGGATGAGCGCTATCACGGCGTACAAGGGCACCAGCGCGCGCAGCCCCTATGTGTGCCTGGCCAACCGCTAGGGCTTGCGCAAGTTTGACTAGGCGCAGAAATACCGCTAACACAGTGGCATGGGCGCGGCGTAAGGGCTGCGCCCATGCCTGCCGCTAAGCAGGTGGAAAGGAGGGCGGCGCATGGGCGTATCGCCAAGCATCGACGAGCTGAAACGCTATGCGGGGCTGAGCCCTGACGGCGACGCCACGACTTTGGAGCTGTGCATGAGAGCTGCGATGCAGTGGTACCAAAATGCGGGCGTGGTTGCGCCTACGCAGGAGGAAAACCCGCTGTACAACCTGGGCGTGTACCAGCTGGCATTGCATTACTACGACAACCGCGGGGTGCTGGACAGCAGCGGAACATCGCGCGGCAGTGACAACCTGCCGTTTGGCGTGATGAGCATCCTGAACCAACTGCGGTTTTGACAAGGCCGCACAGGAGGGGCGACATGGACAAGCGGTTTAACGCTGGGGAGCTGCGCACGCAAATCATCATCAAGGCATTGTCGCCCGGAATGGATGCGGACGGCTACCCCGCCGATACGCTAACGCCCCTGTACGGTGAGGGCGTAAGCGTAGGGTGCAAGTGGATTAATGCCCACGGCAGGGAGGTGTACGAGGCGGAGCGCCTCAACCTGCACGAAGCCGCTACGCTGACGCTGCGCTATTCCCCTGCCATCCACCCACGCTGCCGCATATGGCGCACGGATGAGTTGGCCGCGCTTGACGGCAAAAGCGACGAAGCCATTGCCTACGACATCATAAGCATTGACGACATTCACAACCGCCACGAGCTGCTGGAGATCAAAGTCAAAAGGGCGGTGGTTGCATGAGGGCGAGCCGAGCGCCGAGGACACAACCGTACCGCAGGCGCGAAGCCTGCGACCCGAAGGGGGGCAGGCCGAATTGAGCCTTGAAAGTGACATCCGCAGCGCCGTCGCCTTTACGGGGCTGGATTGCGCCACGGGCGAGTATACCGGCAGTGCAGCCGCCTATCTGGTGATGAATCATTCGACGCTGCCGGCGCACTTTGCGGATGACGAGCCAGAGGATGAGCGCCAGCTTGTGCAGCTGCACCTATACTGCCCGACAAAACAGAACACGGTGCAACTGCGCGCGGACATCAAGCGCGCGATCCACGAGGCGGGGTTCAGCTATCCCTCCACGGTGGACGCGACCGACAAAACGGGGCAGCATGTTGTGTTTGAGTTTGAAGGGCTGGCGGGGCTGGCGTAGGAAGCCTGGCGCCAGAAATCCGGCGTAGCCGGATGAAGCGCCTACCCTTGCCGCGAACCCGTACAAGGGGCGCAGGGAGAGGGCGTAAAGGGGTGATTGGGTGGCGCGTTTCGTCAAAACAACCAACCAAGACTACGGCAAAAGCGTGTTTACCGTTGGGCACGTCAGCAGCAGTTTTGACCTGACAGACAATGTTGCGGACAAAATCCTCAGGGCGCAAGCCAA
>JAEWLZ010000107.1 GCA_023457295.1 Cyanobacteria bacterium OH_PDB_112 | reverse complement strand
AAAATAAACTGGATTTGTGGTCTAAACCAAACAGTATCTACGATTCCGTGAACCATCATCCCAAGAATCGAAATAAATGCGATACTCAAAATAACTTTATCATTATAAGAAATTTTAGCGCAGATTTTTTTTGCCGCCAAAAACATTGCAGTACCAATAAATACAAAAAAGTTCAGAAGCCCTACTATTCCTGCCTCTACAGCTATTTCAAGGGGTACACAATATGCTCCCAAAGCATCAAATCCCGTTCTCATATAAAGTCCGTATACTTCTCGAAAAGTCCAATTGCCAACGCCTATTCCTGAAATAAAATTATCTTTAAACATCCTAAGACTTGATTGATAAACATTAAATCTGAAAGAATTGCTGCTGTCCTCTCTCTGGGCAAAAATAGAACAAATTCTTGAACGTATGGCTTCTTGAGTAAAAATGCCTGCCAATACTACCGCAACACCTGCAATTATTGTTCCCAAATAAATTTTTCTTAAATATTGCTTATCTTTAAAATCATGCCAAATAATATGCCCTGAAATTGCAGTAAAAGCTACCATTTGAACCGCAACCGCAATATAACTTCCGCGACAACCTGTAAAAACAATCGCCAAAAGCGTGGCAAAAAGTCCCACCGCAAAAATTAAATTAAAAGCTTTTTTCTTAAAAGCATAAAAGGTACATCCAAGTGTTGCCGGCATAGTCGCAATTAAATATCCCGCAAAAAGGTTCGGATTTAAAGGCTGCAAAGTCCCAAAAACTCTTGTCATTAATTCTTCGGGATTGATATTCGTCATGTCCTGCCATGTAGCTAGTGACTCAACTTTAAAAATATTTTGATAAATGCCTATAAAAGACTCGCAAGAACTTAAAACAGCAATCAAAACCAAATAAAAAATCCGAAATTCAGGATTGGTTTTTATCACATCTTTAAATATCAAATACCCTAAAAAATATGTAATTACCTTCAAAAGTCCATGTAAACTGTCTAAAAACCAGGAAGACGAAAATGCCGCCACAACAAAAATCAAAGTATAAGTAATCACAAAAACATCAAACAAATCTATTTCGATTTTTGAACCTTCTTTTAAAAGATATTTAAAAATTAAAAGCCCAAAAATTCCGAAAACAGCAAAACCAAGTTTTTCAGAATCTGCAAAAGTACTTAAAATAAAAACAAAAACCGTAAAAATATTAATTAAAATATCAATATTTTTGACAAAAAAACTATTTTTACTTAAAAAACTACTTTTTTTTTGAATTTTTGCTAAAAAATCGTTTAAAATTTCAATAAAAAAACTATTATTAAGGTTTTTCAAAAAGTCCATTTAATTATTTTTTCTCCGGAGCTTTAACTCGAACATCAGATACAATTCCGTTAAGCCTGTATTTAAATCCTTCTATTGTAATAGGTAAACCTATTTTTATTTTGTTTCCTCCGATAACCGCACCGTCTTTTGTTATGATTGCATTATCTTTAAGGGTAACATTTATATTATAAACATTTTCTCTTGAAGGATCATTTACGGCAAAAACATTTTTAGTAGTATCGTAAACAGCCAGCTTCCATGGAGTGTAGCTAAACTTTGTTATTTCAAGTTCTGTATAAGGAACATTTCTAAGAGTAATAAATGCGCTGTCACCCACTTTGAAAAGAGATTCTTTTGTACTGATGGGTTGCGCCAAAAATGTCGCATCAAACTCAATAGGAGCTTTCGCTTCGATAACATCAGCGGCCGTTGTGTGTTTTCCCAATTTCACAAATACAAATCCGCCTAATGCAAGAGCGATTCCCAATATTAAAATTATGTCCAATAAGTTTGGTTTTTTCATAAAATCTCCTTTATTTTAAGTTCATCCAAGCTCGCTTTCAATTCTTCGCGAGTTGTTGTTGCACAGCCAAAATGTCTTACGACAATGCTTGCTGCCAAATTACCCAAAAACATTGCTTCTGCAGCAGTAGCACCTGCGGCAAGAGCAAGTGTAAAGCTTGCCACAACAGTATCTCCGGCACCTGTAACATCAAAAACGTCTGTTTTGTTAAATGCTGGTATTTTCACAACTTCTTTACCTTTTTCAAAAACAGCCATGCCATCGCCGCCTCTGGTGATAAGTATCATCTCGGCATTGGTTTTTTTGAGCAAATCCTCTCCTGCACTATTCAAAGTATCAGTATTTACTATTTCATATCCTGCCGATTTTTGAGCATCAGGCTGATTAGGGGTCAATACGGTAGCTTTTTGAAACTTGTGCAAATCTGTTTGAGGGTCTACCGCTATTATTTTGCCCGCATTATTTGCCGTTTCAATTGCAGTATTGATTATATTCTGGGTCATCATCCCAGTACCGTAATCAGATAAAATAACCGCATCATATTCAGGTATAGCTTTTTTTATATTTTCAATTACTTTTGTCTCAATATCTCCGGACACAAATTCATGTGATTCTCTGTCAATTCTTACAATCTGTTGTGTCACAGATTGTGTCGAAGCCCCTGAAATACGGGTTTTAACGGTAGTAGGACGATTTGGATCGCAGACCATATAATCAGTATTTATTCCTGCATTATTTAGTGTCTCAAGCAATACAGGACCATAATAATCATCGCCGTAAAGTCCTATTGCTCCGGCTTTAGAATCATTCAGGGCAGAAAGGTTATGTGCGGCGTTTGATGCCGCGCCTAAAAGAAT
>JAEWLZ010000106.1 GCA_023457295.1 Cyanobacteria bacterium OH_PDB_112 | reverse complement strand
CTCTTATAAGAGCTTCACCTTTTGCTGCTATTGGTTTTGGTGCGTCTGTATTGAAAATTATTTTATTATTTACAAATTCTACTGCTTTCATATTTCCTCTGCTTTCTTACAATTTTGTGAGGCAATTTGCCCAAACATAAAATCTTTATTTTTAACTTCTTTAAATCCTATTTCTTCAAATATTTTAACAAGTTCATATTGTGAAGGGAAGGTTTCATTTGATACAGCCAAATATTTGTAAGGCTGCATATCTCCATGGAAAAGCTTGCCAACTAATTTGGTCCAAAAATATAATAAAGGTCGCAAAATTAAATTTAATATCCCTGAAGGTTTTCCAAGGTCTATATTTATAAAAATCCCTCCGGGTTTTAAAACACGATGAATTTCTTTCAAAATTTGATTTAAAATCTCCGTATTGCGTAATCCGAAAGAAATTACACATAAATCAAAAGTCTTGTCCTCCAAAGGAAGCGCTGAACAATCTGCTTGAATAAAATTTATATCAGGATATTTTTCTTTTGCTATTTCAAGCATTTTTTCTGAAAAATCCACACCGATTATATTTGCTGAAGGGTGTAAACTTTTTAAAATCCCTACTATATCACCTGTGCCCGTACATAAATCAAGAATTTTTGCTTCATCAGGTAAATCAAGATTAGATAAAGCTGTTTTTTTGATTTTACGATGTTGTTTGAAGCTCATAATATCATTTAGCCTATCATAATTATGAGCAATACTGTTAAATAGGCTTTGAATAAATTTTGGTTTCTTCAAAAAATTTTCCATGAGATAATTATAACAGGAAAGCAGCAGAACGGTCGCGGGTCTTTCAAAAGACCTGAGGAAAGTCCGGGCTCCATAGGGCAGACCGCCGGATAACGTCCGGTACGGGTAACCGTCAGGCAAGTGCCACAGAAATTATACCGCCGATGGAACACAATGTTCACAGGCAAGGGTGCAACGGTGAGGTAAGAGCTCACCGGCCGCGTCGAGAGGCGTCGGTCAGGTAAACCCCGGTTGGTGCAAGGTGGAAGATATTAAGGTGACCCGCCGTTTCTTCCAAATCCGCTAGAGGTGTTTGGCAATAAACATCCCAGATAGATGACCGTTAAGGCCTTCGGGCTGAACAGAACCCGGCTTATATGCTACTTTCCTTTTTTATAAGAATTTTTTTAATAAATATTCAGTGTCTTTGTAACAAATTCTTAACAAAACACTGCTAAATCTTAAAGTTTTTCACTTATACACACGATAAAGAAAATACAAAGTTGTAAGTCAAAGTGTCAACAACTAAGGAGTAAGTGAAAAATGGGTATCTCGGCAAATCATGCGCGTCTTTTGATGCTTACAGCAAGAAAATGTGATCTCGAAACGCAAATGCAAGTTCTTTTGAACAATAAGCTAAATATTGCAAGAGAAACTTCTGACATAGCTAATAATTATAATGACTCTATTTCTAATAGAAAGCTTTCTATATTTAAGCCGGTATTAAACAATGCACCGATTACTAATATAGCAGGATATACTCAAGAATCTTTATATCAGGATTTATCCGCCCAAAACCTCTATAATACAGGAGGACTTTTGCTTGTTGAAAAAACAACTGGAGGTATTTATCAACAGATTTCAGCAGCTCCTAATCCTGTACAAATTGAAGAAGGGCTAAGAAATGGCATCTATTTTATGGTTCAGGCGTCAACTTTATCAACCCAAGATCCTAAAAGTGTTACTTTTACAAGTGGTGGTGCGGGCAGCTACATGAATGGCAGTGTTACTTTATCAACTGATACAACAGGTAATACAAGCTGGGAAATAGTAGATTGGCGTGATTCTACACAAATTATAGACCAACTTGATAAATCTGATGATGATGAAGCTAAAGCAAATTATGAAAGATTAATGAATGAAATTAAAGAAAAAGAATCAGAAATGGATGTGGAAATTAATAAAATAGAAACACAACATTCTGCTATTAGTAATGAATTGGAAGCAACTCAAAAAATTATGACAAAAAATACAGAAGATTCGTTTAAATATTTCTCATAAATTCATAACAACATAAAAACCACACAAAAGGGTCGAAATTTCGACCCTTTTGTATTTTGTATAATATTTAACCCATCAAATAAGACTTATACTGGCTTCTGCCTCTCGAAATTTTATCGCGAATTTTGTCCAAAGTTTCTTTGCTTTTACCGAAGCTTGTATTTTCGTTATCTTTAAAACTTTTATAAAAAGCTAATTTTATAAAAATATTTGAAGTATCTGGGTCGGTAATTTCAAAAAGTGCTTTGGTCATTAATTTGCCTTTTTATTTAACTAGTATTTCTTATGTATATATAAAACATCAAGTTTGAAAAAAATTGCTTTTTTTATACAATAAATATAAAGGAATATTAAGTTTTAATGAAGAAGTTTATTTTAGGTTTAATTTTAAGCATAGTTATATTTGCTCAAGTTTGTGTCGCATCAAACATAAAAAATGTGCTTATAATTTATCCTCTTCCAAAAGCAAAAATAGATGCGGCTTCAACTTTTATAGTCGGAAGTGTAGATCCTCGTTGCAAATTAACTATAAATAATGAAGATGTAACGGTTTATCCTTCAGGTTCTTTTGTGAAAGTTGTACCTCTAAAATACGGAAATAATAGTTTTGTTATTAAAACTATCCTGGGAAATGTTAAAAAAGTTACACAATATAATATTTATCGTTCAGTTAAAAATAAATCTTTGCCAAAATCACCTTTGGTGATTTTGAAAAGTACAATAACTCCTAACAAGTCCCTTGTTTATAATACAGGTGACACAGTAACGGTAGAGTTCCAAGGCTCAACTGAAAATTATGCTTTTTTCAAAATCAAGAATAAAACAATTCCAATGAGGGAAGTTTCAAAAACAGAATCAGGTATAAACGGTCTTTATAGAGGGTTTTATAAAATAGAACCTGATGATAATTTTAAAAATACAAAAGTAATTGTATTTTTAGAAAATGGAAAAACAAAAATATCCAAAACATCTTTAGGTGATGTAACAGTTATTCCAAAAGAAAATTTTGTTTTAGTTAGATGTTTGAACGACAAGACAATAACAAGGGAAATTCCGAGTAATAATGGTAACAGATTGTCGCCTTTGCCAAAAGATACTATTTTAACAATAAATGGCTCTGAGGGTGATTTTTATAGAGTTTTCTTGACTAAAGATAAGAGTATTTGGGTAAATAAACAAGATGTTGAGTTGATATCAAAAATTGGTGAAGCACCACAAAGCGATCTCACTGATCTTGATATTTATTCTGATAAAAATTATATTTATTTATCACTTCCTATGGAATATAAGCTGCCTGTTATGGTTGAACACCCATCTCCCAACCAATTGAGGATTGATATTTATGGTTCAAATAACAATTTTTCTATGAACCAATATTCGGATGAAGATATAAAAAGTCTAAAAATTATTGAACCTCAAAGTGGTAAGCTTAGTCTTTTATTGGAAATGTGTGACAAGCAACTATGGGGATATGATTATTTCCACAACCATGACGAGCTGATTTTGCGTTTAACAAAAAAGCCGGCTATAAATTCTTCAATGCCGTTAAAAGATATTTGTATTGCACTTGATGCAGGGCATGGTGGAGTAGAAAAAGGGGCGGTAGGTCCAACGGGAGTTTGTGAAAAAGATGTAAATTTTGCGATAGTAAAGTATCTTAAAGAAGAATTGGAATCAGCTGGTGCCGAAGTAATTTTGACAAGAACGGATGATACGACTACAAATATTTATTCTCGTCCCGAAATAGCAAGACAAAACAATGCATTAATCCTATTAAGTATTCATTGTAATGCTTTGCCTGACGGTCAAAATCCTTATGAGAAATACGGATGCGGAACGTATTATTACCAGTCACAGGCGAAACCTTTGGCGGAAGAAATTCAAAAAGCATTAATAGAAAAAATGAAACTTAGAAATGATGGCGTTAATAAAGGTAATTTTGTTTTGACAAGACCTACCAACCCTGTCAGTGTATTGGTGGAATGTGCTTATATGATTAACCCGATTGAATATGAAATGCTTATTGATCCGATTTATCAAAAAGAATTTGCTAAAGCAATAAAAAAAGGTGTTGAAGATTTTTTACTTGAGCAATAAGAGATTTCTTGCGTAAGTATTTTTTTCATGTAAAATAAGAATATTAAATGCCCTGGTAGCTCAGTTGGATAGAGCGACCGCCTTCTAAGCGGTAGGTCACAGGTTCGAATCCTGTCCAGGGTATTTTTTAATGCTTTTTATTATGAATTCGATGGATTCTCACCCAAGGGTTCTACCCTTCGGGTATCCTTAGCTCTAAGGCTCATACTTCGCCAAGACCATAAGGGGAATCCTGTTCAGGGTATTTTTTATCGACTTGTTTTAGTTGTTAACTAAAAAGTTAGTAAGAAATAAAAACCAACTGTAATAAGTATCACGCCTGACACCCATCTAATTGCGGAATCTATACCTTTAAGAGCAAATTTACTAAATGAGATACCAAGTATCAATGCTGCTAACGGTAGCGCAAAGCCTATGGCGAACATGCCGAGCAGAAGCATAGCTTTAAAGATTTCACCTTGAAGAAGTGCAGCTCCCATAACAATAAAAATACCGGGATTGCAGGGCAAAGAGCTGACAGCAACAATTCCTCCCAAGATAAATCCTATAAATATTTCTCCCAAGCTGCTTATAGTTTTCTTTGAAGTATTTAAGTTGCCGAAAGAAATGGAGAAAGGCAGGAGTTTCAAATTTGCCAAACCAAAAAATATTGAGATAAGACCTGCAAAAATCTTCCAATAACGTCCAAGTGTAAACTGAGCCGCCTGCCCTACAAAGCCCGCAACAGCACCTATAATCATTAATGATACTATTGTTCCCAACATAAAAAATAAAGTTGACCTGATAAGGTCTTTGCGACTTTCTGTTTCTTGAGCGCCAGAATAACTTGCCACAAGACCCAAAGCAGGTAATGTGCAACAAGTACTCGCCAAAGCACTTCCTGCGCCCAATAAGATCGCTAATAAAAGACCTATAGGCTCTGATGAAACTTCACCCAACTTATCAATTATTTGTTGAATCATAATATTCTCCTTATTTTTTGTGACAAGGACAATCAGCCCCACATCCGACTTGAGTTGTTTCTATATAAGCTTGCAAAAGTTTTGCGGTTGTTATTTTTCCTGAAACTATACTTTTCTTTCCATTCTTGCTCAAAACCACAATTGCTGGTAATTGATTTTGTGCTGCAATAGAGGCATAATCCGAGGAAGCCGCATCTAATGTGTATAATTTAGATGTTATTTTTTTTGCTTTAAGAGAACCTTGAGCAGCAACAATAGCTGTTTGGGTTAAAATACTCATTTTTACGTTGCTTTTTGACGGTACAAAAACAAAAACCGTATCTTGTCCGCTTTTTTTAGCTTCCGCAATAGAACCGACAAAACCCTTCATAGACTGGGATTGATGAGTAGTCGTCGCTCCTGCCTTACAAGAAAATTTAACAGCAAGGGCCAAAGCAGCCAAAAGCAAAATGATTATTAAAACAGCGGTTTTGAACTTGTTCCCTGAAGAGGTTTGATGACAATCACAATCAGGACCGCAACATTCTACAGATACCTTTTCGTCTTCTTTGGAGTCACTTTCTTCAAATTCAACTTTGCAAAATTCAGCTAGTTTGGCTCTATCGGGGTAACCACCCTTAAAAACGATTTTGCCGTCAACTAAAATCAATGGAAGACAATCATTTCCATCTTTTTGAAGGGTTTCTTTGACAAGCTCATTAGTTACAAAAGCTTGCGGTTCAAAAGCAAGCCCAAATCTTTCGACTTCAACTCCTTTAGATTTTAGCCATTCAATATCATTCAATAGTTTCACAAGCTTGGTGTCGACATTTGTGCCGCAAACTCCACTGGTACAACACATAGGTGGGTCAAAAATTTGTAATTTTGTCATTGTTTTATTCTCCTTTATATTCTATCAATTTCTTTAAAACTTCAGCTCCTACAAGTTCCTGTCCTAACCAAGGGGAAAGAACTGTTTTTGAGGATAACTTATCAGTAATTTCTTCAATATAGTTAAGTTCATTTAGCCCTTTTGCAAGAAGTACATTGTTTTTTGTGCCCGATATTGCAAAACTTCTGTTTATTATCCAGCCGTAAGGCTCTATACCTGCTCGCTTGAGGTCTGTTTGCAAGGCCTCTGCTTCGTGAGTCGGTGTGGCTTCAGGCAAAGCAACAATAAGGATTTTGGTGAACTTAGAATCTCTGATTCTAGGAAGAAGTCCTTTCACTTCATCCGGCAAATCATCGGCAGACTTTGCAACTTCCCTGTGATAAGCTTCTGTTGAATCAAGCAAAAGCAATGTGTGTCCTGTTGGTGCTGTATCCAGCACAATAAACTGATTTTGACCTTTTGCAACCGTTTTGGCAAAAGCTTGAAAAACAGCAATTTCTTCAATACAAGGAGAACGAAGTTCTTCTTCCAAAAGTGCCATATCAGCTTCTGCAATTTTTCCACGATTTTTTTTCAAGACCCCTTCTACATATTTTGAAGTTTCAATCTCAGGGTCAATTCTGTCGACATGGAGGTTTGGCAAACTTTCTCCGATAGAATCCGCAACGTGAGCGGCAGGGTCAGTTGTTGATAATAGAACAGTATGTCCTTTTTTAGCCAATTCAGTAGCTATCATAGCAGCCATAGTTGTTTTACCAACGCCACCTTTGCCCATAGTCATAACGACACCATGCCCTTGAACTTCAATATCCGCAATAAAATCAGACCATTTTTCAAGTTTTTTGAGCACTTCTTTTGATTTTGTCTCAAAAATATTAGCTTCTTTTAAGCAAGATTCATCTTCTCCGTTACAACAAACACTCTTAAGAGAATTTAAGCCCATTACGCCTGAAGGGCGGAAAGGAACTTTTGTTGTTGGTAATTCTTTTAAGTCGGCAGGGATTTTTTCTAATGCCTGTTTTGATTTTGAATCAAATGCTTTTGCAACAGCATCTTCAGAATTGCTTTCGAAAAGCCCGTTTATGATTAAGTGTTGATTGGTAAGGCCAAGTTCTCGAAGTTCAAGACTTGCTCTGTTGGCTTCTTTAAAACTCATTTCTTCTGCTCTTGAAACAAGAACAAGCAAAGTCTTTTCAGGATTTTTCAGAGCATCTATAACTTTTTCAAAAAGTATTTTTTGTTCAGACAAGCCTGAAACCGGTCCAAGACAAGAACTGCCTGTTTTGTTATCTTCAATAAATTCATTCCAGGCAGCAGGAAGATTGAGTAAACGAAGCGTATGACCTGTTGGTGCGGTATCCAAAACAACGTGGTCATAATCCTTGATTATAGTTTCATCTCCTACGAATTTTGAAAATTCGCTAAAACCCGCAATCTCAACAGTACAAGCACCTGAAAGTTGTTCTTCCATTTGTTGAATTGTTGCAGCGGGCAAAACATCTCTATATGGGCCGACCATTCTTTCTCTGTATTCGTAAGCGGCCACGATAGGATTTATATTCATTGCAAATAAACCTGAAACACCTTTGACAGGGGTTGGGACAGATGCTAGTTTTGTTTCTAATACCTCATCCAAGTTTGATGCCGGGTCAGTACTAATCAATAATATTTTTTTGCCTTGTTCTGACAAGCCAACTGCTGTTGAACAAGCCATAGATGTTTTTCCGACGCCACCTTTACCTGTGAAAAATAAAAATTTGGGGGCTTTTTTCAAAAAATCTTTCATAATATTCTCCAAAATAATTACTGATTATTTTATACAACATATTTTACTAGTTGGCAAATTAACCAAATACTAATTTATGACTTTTGAATAAAAAAATCAAGTCCTCATGGCTATATAGAGGTGGATAATCTGAAAATATACGAATTGATTTTGAAGATGGTATAATATTTTAGCGGCATATTTAAAGGTTTTTTATAAATGAATAATGAAATATTAAAAAGATACAAAAAACGCTCTGAAGTTATAAAAGCTTTAGCGCATCCTACAAGGCTTTTCATTATTGATTTTTTGTCAAAAGGTGAGAAATGTGTTTGCGAAATCGTGGAGCAAGTAGGAGCCGACACTTCCACAATATCAAAACATCTTCTTGTGATGAAAAATGCAGGTTTGGTAGAATATGAAAAACGAGGACTAAATGTATTCTATAAGATGACATGTCCTTGCATAACAAATCTTTTTGAATGTCTTGAATCTTTAGGGAAAAAAGATTAACTCTAAAAATTACTGCCAAATTTAAAAATAACCCATGTTACTATTTGGTAAAATAACCAAATAGTGATATTATATTTTTATCGTAGTTTATAAGGGAAAAATTCTATGGATAAAAAAATTAAAGAATTGATTGCTATAGGTGCTAGTATCACCGCACATTGTCAGCCTTGCCTTAAATATCATTTAGAACAGGCTTTAGAACTTGGCGTAAGCATGGAAGAAATTAATGAAGCTGTTTCTATCGGCAAAACTGTAGAAA
>JAEWLZ010000105.1 GCA_023457295.1 Cyanobacteria bacterium OH_PDB_112 | reverse complement strand
GCTCAGACAAAAGCTATCAAAGCAGTTGCAGGAAGTTTAAAACTTGGTCTTGCTCAATATAGAGAACTCGAGGCGTTTGCTCAGTTTGCAAGTGATTTGGATAAAGCTACTCAAGACCAGCTTACACGTGGAGGCAAGCTTGTAGAAGTATTAAAACAGCCTCAAAACAGCCCACATTCTGTGGCACAAATGACAACAATTCTTTTTGCTGTAAATAACGGAATTTTGGATACTGTTGAAAACTCAAAAATCGCAGAATTTAAAACTAAATGGCTTGAATATTTGTCTTCTAATTTAAAAGAAATGGAAGCTCATCTAAATTCAGGTGAAAAACTTGATAAAGAAGGCGAAGCAAAACTTCTTGAAGCAATGACAACATTTAGGGATACGATGTTTTAATTGAAATTAATCATCGTAAAAAGGATAAGATAAAATGCCAAATTTAAAAGACATAAAATTACGCATAAAAAGTATCAAAAACACTCAAAAAATAACGCAGGCAATGAAAATGGTAGCGGCGGCTAAAGTAAAAAAAGCTGAAAATGCCGTTAAGTCTTCAAGACCTTTCGCGCAAGCAATTAAAACTGTTTTTGATAAAGTTTATTTGTCTGTTCAAAGTTTTCCAAATAGCGAAAATAATTTTCAACAGGCAATTGATAATTATCCTGTTTTGCTGACAGAGCGCCCTGTAAAAACGGTAGGAATGCTTGTTGTTACCTCGAATAAAGGTTTGGCGGGTGCTTATAATGCTAATGTGGTAAGAAAGACAATAGCACGTGTTAAGGAGCTTAAGGAACAGGGAATAGCTGTAAAACTTTTTATAATTGGTCAAAAAGGCGTAAATGGTCTTAAAGATTTTGTGAAAAAAGGTAATGCGGAAGTTCTTAATACTTACACAAAACTTCCTGCTATGATTACAGTAGGCGCAACAAATTGTATTATTGAAGAAATAGCCGAACATTATGTTTCCGGAGATATAGATTCTATTGAGATTGTAACTACAAAATTCAAGTCAATGTTATCATTTGTTCCTGAAATTATTAATGTTTTGCCTGTAAAAGTGGAAAAGGAACATAAAGAAGTTCCTGTTGAGCTTGGAGACTCTCCGTTGCATTCGGAGATGATTTTTGAGCCTTCAGCAGAGGAAGTTTTGAAAAAAATCGTGCCTTTGTATCTTTCAAACAGTATTTATCAGGCTTGTCTTGAAGCTCAGGCTAGTGAGTTGGCTTCTAGGATGAGTGCTATGTCAAATGCTACAACCAATGCAGAAGATATGATTCGTATTTTGACAATAGATTACAACAAAGCTCGTCAGGGTGCGATTACTCAAGAGCTTTTAGAAGTTGTTTCAGGGGCAAATGCTCTTGGCGGCTAAAATCCGTAAGGGTCAGATTCTTTAATTGAGCCTTTTGCAAGATTTTTGACTTCTTCTGTAATAACAGCAGGAGTTGTTTCGGTTCTTAAGTATTCTCTAATTTCTGGCAAAGGACCTTTTTTTAGAGTTTTTTGACTTAAAGATTCACCTTCTGAAGTTTTAGTTTTTACTGACAAATTCAAAGTTTTTTCAACAGCCTGATTATAAGGTTTTATAAATTGTAATTCTATTGCCGTTACTTCTGTAGGAAGTTCAGCGATATTTTCTTTTGAGATTGTCACAAAAGAACTTTTTATATTGCTTAACTGGTTTGAAAATTCATTTAAACTATCTTTTAGAGTTTGAGGTTTTATTTTTTTGTTGCCAAAAGAAGTTTGGGCAACAGGAGAACAATTTGAGTAAAAGAGAGGATTTATCATATTTTGCACCTTTTTTATTTTGTAAGTATTGGATTAAAAATCCCTAAATAAAAAAGTTTGCTAATTCATTTACAATTTTTTACAAAATTTAATCATGCGCAAGCTTAAATAGACTTTCCATGCTTAAAACGTTATCTAATTCTGCGGGAAGCTCAGGAACAGGGAAATTTACACCGTATTCTTTAGCGAATTGATAATCATAACATTTTGCCAAATAATCACTATAAGAAGTTTTTAATTTTTCATCTTTGTCTATTCTTCTTGATTCTTTTTCTATTTTGTAAATAAGGACTCTTTGTTCGTTGTTATATTTAGTTAAATCAATTTGTTTTCCTTCGCGAAGGTCATACGGGATATGTTCAACTTCCGCGAATTTATTTATATCTTCACCCCTGATTTGAAGTTCTACTTTAATAGGGATTTTCTTATTTTTATTATTAAAATTCATTTCCATTCTTAACTGATTAGTTATGTATCCGTTTTTGAGTGTTTTATCATCAGTTGTTGCACCTAAATATTCTTTTAGTTTTTGTATGTTTTCACCTCTCAAATATTGGTTATGTCCACCGTATGATACTACTTCAGACATTTTTGCATCGGTTGTTTGGCAGACTTCCACCAACATTTCCGTAATTTGATTCATTTGATGTTTCATATATTTTTCATAAGCATCTATTCTTTCAAGCAATGGCAGTTTGTTAAGGTCTTCTTTTGGTTTTTTTATTATAAAACGTATGCCGACAGCGTCTCGAATATGAGGGGTTATATTTTCATTTTGTTTCATGTCTAGCGAATTTAAAGCAATAACAGCTTTTTGATTATAAATATCGTTTGCTTTTTTCAGCACTTTTTTTGCAAAAATAGCACCTTGTTCTCCGTATGTTGATTTGAATTTTTCGGGGATTATTAATTCTTGTATTTTAGATATAGTCAAAGGTTCTTCCGCAGAGTGTTTTTTTAATAATTCTCTGGTTTGGGATTTTATAGTATAAAATATTGTCGGAGTATTGCTATTTTTTTCAGGCAAAATATCACTTATTGAAAAAGCTTCGTTTTGTAGATTTTTCATTTGAAAATCTATTTTGTTGCAGTGTTCTATAGTTTCTTTTTTTGCTTTTTTAGTTATTCCGTATTCGCTTTTGGGTCTGGCAAAAATTTCAACAGTATTATCAAGATGATATTCTTTTAAATAATTTTCAAAGATATTTTTTATTTGTTTAACAGCTTCTTCTGCTTGTTTTGCAAGTTTTTTAGATTGTATTGATGTGTGTTTTATTCGATTTTGTTTATCAATTTTTACATGAAATGGACCTAAAAAAATTTCGCTTGAAGGGATTGAATTTGCTATAACAAAGGGTTTATTGCCTGCAAAATTTACCTGTTTTTCGACTTTTGGTTTTGACAAAACAGAATTTGAATAATTTTTATTAATTTCAAGCTGAGAAATTTTAATCACGATAACCTAAATAGACATAACCTAACTTATTACGTATTAATAAAAACATTTTTTTTCTTAAAATTGTTAAATTTGTAGTATTTTTTTGAAAAATTTTTACAAAAGTTAGTATTTTATATGTGTAAAAAAATTAATAGAGTCCGTAAAAAAATTTGTTTACAGAATATATTTGTTGTATCTTATTAACGGATGTTGAAAGGTAAAATAAATGGTCAAAACTTATTCAAAAAGATGTTAAGAGTATTTATGACAGGCAATGAAATCATCGCTTAAGCAGCAAATGCAGCAGGTGTTGAATTTATTTATGTTTATCCTATTGCACCACGAAACGAATATAATTTTAGATATAGCCAGAAAGATATAAGGAGGATTTAGTAATTATGTCAGGAAAAACTATAACAGTTGATGGTAACTATGCTGCAGCTCACGTTGCTTATGCATTAAGCGAAGTTTCAGCAATATACCCAATCACACCTTCATCTACAATGGGTGAATGGATTGATGAATGGGCATCTCAGCATAGAAAAAATATATGGGGCACAGAAGTAAATGTTGCCGAAATGCAATCTGAAGCTGGTGCAGCAGGTGCTGTTCACGGTTCTCTTGCAGCAGGTTGTTTAACTTCTACATATACAGCTTCTCAAGGTTTATTATTAATGATTCCTGTTATGCACAAAGCCGCAGGTGAATTGCTTCCGCATGTAATGCATGTTTCAGCTCGTGCGCTAGCAGCTCAATCATTATCAATTTTCGGCGATCATACAGACGTTATGGGTTGCCGTAATACAGGTTATGCTATGTTAGCTGCAAATTCTGTTCAAGAAGAAATGGATTTGGCTTTGGTTGCTCATTTGGCAACATACAAATCAAAAATTCCATTCTTGCAATTTTTTGATGGATTCAGAACTTCTCATGAAGTACACAAAATTGAAGAAATTTCTTATGAAGATATCGCTAAATTAGTTGAACCTAAATATATTGAAGAATTCAAACAAAGAGCTCTACGTCCGGAAGCTCCTGTGACAAAAGTAGGTGCTCAAAATAGTGATGTTTACTTCCAAGGTCGTGAAACAGTTAATAAATTTTATGATGCAGTTCCTGATATCGTTCAAGAATACATGGATAAAGTTGCGGCTGTTACCGGTAGACAATATAAACCATTCGATTATGTTGGTGCTCCTGATGCAACAGATGTAATTGTTGCTATGGGTTCTGGTTGTGAAGCAATCGAAGAAACAATCGAATACTTGAATGCTAAACGCGGTACTAAATACGGTTTGGTTAAAGTTAGATTGTACAGACCGTTTGATGTGAAAAGATTTAATGAATCTCTTCCAAAATCTGTAAAACGTATTGTTGCTCTTGATAGAACAAAAGAACCAGGTTCAATCGGTGAACCATTGTATATGGATATTGTTGCCGCTCTTGAAAATAAAGATGTAAGAGTAATCGGCGGTCGTTATGGTTTATCTTCTAAAGAATTTACACCATCAATGATATTAGCTGTTTATAAACACTCTGAAAACAATGGTTTCCATGGATTCACAGTAGGTATCGAAGATGATGTGACTAATCTTTCATTGAAAGTTGAAGAACATATCGTTACTGAGCCAGAAGGAACTACAAATTGTATGTTCTGGGGCTTGGGTTCAGATGGTACTGTTGGTGCTAATAAAAGTTCAATCAAAATTATTGGTGACTACACTAATAAAGATGCTCAAGCATATTTTGCATATGATTCTAAAAAATCATTTGGCGTAACTGTTTCTCACTTGAGATTCGGTGATAAACCAATTAAATCAACTTATTTAATTACGGCACCTGATTTTGTATCTTGTTCAGCCCCTGCATATATCGGCAGATATGACTTGTTAAAAGGTATTAAAGAGGGCGGTACTTTCTTGCTTAACAGTCACTTCTCAAAAGAAGAAGTATTCTCTCATTTGACTCGTGATATGCAAGAAACTATCATTAACAAGAAAATCAAATTCTACAATATAAATGCTGAAAAATTGATAAAACAACAGCCTGGTTTGCGTGGTAAAGGTGCAAATACAGTAATGATGGTTGCATACTTCAAAGTTTCAGGAATCATTCCATTCGAACAAGCCTACGAAGGTATGAAAGAGATGACTGTTAAAACCTTTAAGAAAAAAGGTGATGATGTTGTAAATATGAACTTAGCTTTAATTGATGCAGCTATTAACTCTTGTGAAGAAGTTCCAGTACCATCATCATTAGATGGCGTTGCTTGTGCTCCTGAAGTCAAGTTACTTCCTGATGACGCAAGTGACTTCGCTAAGAAAATCATTGAACCTTCAATGAGACAAAAAGGTGATGATATCCCTGTTTCAGCAATGTCAGTTGATGGTGTTCTTCCAACAGGCACAGCTAGTCTGGAAAAACGCGGAATTGCACCTGCAGTGCCTCATTGGACTCCTGAAAATTGTCTTCAATGTGGTATTTGTGCTTCTGCATGTCCTCATGCTGCTATCAGAACCAAATTATTTGAACAAGATAGCCTAAAAGGTGCGCCTGAATCATTTAAGACAATAGATGCAAGACCCGGAGACGGTGAAAAATTCAAAGTACAAGTATACTGCAACGATTGTACAGGCTGCGGTGTTTGTCTTGACCAATGTCCTACAAAACCTGAAAAACGCGCATTAACTTGGTCTTCTATTGAAGCAGAAGAAAAAATAGGCGAATTGGAGAATGAAAAATTCTTTGATGCAGCTCCTGATAATGTAATGGGCAAAAATACAACTAAAACAACAAAAGGTGTTATGTTGAAAAAACCATTATTTGAATTCTCAGGTGCTTGTGCAGGTTGTGGCGAAACTCCATACATCAAATTGGTATCACAATTGTTCGGTAAAAATATGATTGTTGCTAACGCAACAGGATGTACATCAATTTATTCAGGTACTTTCCCAACAATTCCTTATACAACTACTAAAGAGGGTAGAGGTCCAGCTTGGGCGAACTCATTATTCGAAGATAACGCTGAGTTCGGTTTCGGTATGAGACTGGCTGTAGACCAAAACAGAGAAACTTTAAAAACATACGTTGCTAAAGTTCTTGGAAGTGAAAAAACACCTGCCGACCTTAAAGAAGCAATAGAAGGTGCTATGGCTCACTGGGATAATTCAAAAACTGATGAAGCATTTAAAGCTGAAGATGACGTAAAAGAAGTTTTAGCTAAATATGCGGATTCAGAAAATTCAGATATAGCTAAAGTAAGAGAACTTCAAGACTATTTCACTGATAAGTCAGTTTGGATTATCGGTGGCGACGGTTGGGCTAATGATATCGGATACGGTGGTATTGACCACGTATTGGCTCAAGGCAAGAACGTGAACATTCTTGTTGTTGATACTGAGGTTTATTCTAATACAGGTGGTCAAGCATCTAAATCAACACCAACAGGTGCTGTTGCGAAGTTTGCCACAGGTGGTAAGAAAACTTACAAGAAAAACATGGGCTTGATGAGTATGTCTTATGGTTATGTCTACGTTGCATCTGTTGCACTGGGTGCTGATAGAGGTCAAACTCTTAAAGCGTTCCAAGAAGCTGAAGCATACGACGGACCATCAATAATCTTTGCTTATGCTCCTTGTATCGCTCACGGTATCGACATGAGTAAGACTCAAACAGAACAAAAAATCGCAGTTGAAGCCGGATACTTCCCATTATACAGATACAATCCTGATAATGAAGTTCCGTTCACTTGGGACGCTAAAGACCCTAAAGGAAACTATCAAGACTTCATTAAAAGCGAAGGCCGTTATAAACAACTTCTAAAAACGAATCCTCAAGAAGCGGAAGCACTTTATGCTCAAGCTGAAGAAGATGCAGCGAAAAGGATGTCTGTTTATAAAGCAGTTGGCGAACTGATGAAGTAGCGAACCCAGTACGTCTTTGTTAAAACTTAAAAAAAGCGGGTGTTTAAAAACATCCGCTTTTTTAATTATTAAAAAACAAGTTATTTATATTCTGCGGGAATAAATTTCAGCCAGTCATCGCCCAAGCCTTGGAAAAAGTCTCTTGCTTTAAGAACATCATCATAATCAATAGGTGGTAATTCTTGCTTTATATCAGGTTGATTCAGTTCAAGTGTATTTCTCATTTGCTCTTTGTCTATACCTAAAATAGCAATACCAATATTTTTTTGACAGTGTTCACAATGAATTCTTACGACTGTATAATTTCCTTCTTCTCTTAAAATTTCAATATCTTCGTCTTCAAAGTAATTTTCACATCTTGTACATTTCATTTTTGAAAAAAATAATTTAATTGAATTTATGTTTTCCATTCTTACCATCCTCAAAATAAAAATTCTATATTTATATTATGCGCATATATTATTTTTTATTCAAATCTTTTTACAAAAGATTATACGAAAGTATAATCTTTTCAGATGTTTATTAGTGAACAAATAGTGGAATAAAATAAGTACCTAGATTCATAAAAAAGAAAGCGGGTCAAAAATGTTAGAACTTGTTTCAAATGTCGTAACTTTATCATTATTGGTCTTTGTGACCTTCATTTTAATCCCTTCTCAAGTAGAAGCGCTTCATCACTAAAAAGATTAAAAAATATTATAGAGTGCATGATAATAGCCTTGCTGTGCGCAGCGAGGCTTAATTTTTTGCAAAAAATAAAAGTCCCCACACCGACAGGGGACTTTAAAGCTTAACCTAAACCAACCTACTTAGAGTTTAATTGTTTGTAGAGAGTTCTAAAAACATTGATTTAAAGTTATCCAAAAGCAAATCTTTGCTTTTTTCCACTTCATCAATATCGTTGATAAGTTCTGTGATTTCTTCTGAATATAATTTTAAATTTGTTGATTTATTTTCCATTTGACTACTCCTGATGTATCCCTTGATAATATTTTTATCGGTTATATTGGGAGTAATCTTTAGAATTTCGGGCTGCTTTGTTAAGAAATGTTGAGATACTTATCATTAAAGGTATTTAAGAGTTCTTTTTTAGGGATTGTATGTATCGCTTGAAAAATTCTATTGTAATGATTTTGTTTGTCAAAACAATTTTGAGCAAGACTTCTTGCGAACTTACCCGCTTCAGTGCAAAAATCAGGGCTTTGCATCAAATAATCTATTTTTCCGCTTAAATCATTTAAATCATTATTAAATAAAAGGCCTGAATAGGTGTTTACCATATATTCTTCATTTGAGCCGGAGTGAACTGCCAAAACAGGTTTTCCCATTGCATAGTTTTCAAGAATTTCTTGTGGCTGTATATCTGAAAATACAATTGAAAATCTTGCCATTTTTAAAAGATTTTGTTCTTCTGTTTCGTTTAAATTTTCAAGAAAAAGAACATTTTGAAGATTAAATTTTTTCTTTAAATTTTTATTTTTATTCGAGGTTACAATGAGTTTGTGTTTGGGAATTTTTTTCATTGCGTCTATCAAAAAATTTAAACCATTTTTATCTTCTTCGCGATATCTATATATACAATAATTTTCAGACTTGAAACAAGGTTTGTATTTTAAAGTATCAATGAACGCAGAAATATGAATAATTTTTTCTTCATCAATTCCGTTTTTTTGTAAAATGTTTTTTATGAACTTGCTGTTGACCAAAAATAAATCAATATTAGGGTCATAAAATTTGACTAACTTATCAAGTTCGTAATGCGGTTTATCATAAAAAGTTTCGTTTTTTGAACAAATCAAAGCATCTTCAGCGATTGTTTGTATGAATCTTATTCTTCGATTTTGTGCCCTTTGGGCAAGAATATGAAGATGGTCTCTGTTGAGTCCCATATTCCAAAAAAAATCGAATCTGTCTTTTTGTAAAATCTTGTCTAATTTATTTGAAACTGACTCATTTTTTAATCCAAAAGATGTTTTGAATTTTTGAAAAAGAGAAAAGATTTTTATTATCGGTAAAGGTCTTTTTTCCTCAAAGCTTATAACTTCATTTTGGTAATAGCGTAAAAGTTCGAATAACTCAAAACTGTATTTTTTATCTGTATTTTTAGGTATAGCTAAAATTCTCAACTGCTAATCCTCCTGCCAAAGTCCAAAAATATCATACCCCATTTGACTAAATTGAAAATTAGAAACCTTGGTATATATTTATAGCCAATAGGATTAGTTACAAAATTAGCAACACAATTAAGGTTAACTTTATTTTTTTATATTATAATTTTATTGGGAGAGTGTTTATGCTCAAAAACTTAAGAGTTATAGTTATTTTTTTAACAGTTAGTTTTATTTTTCAAAATACAGCTTGTTCAATTACCTTAGAACAAGGGAAACAAGCTTTTCAAAAATATGTAAAATGCTCAAATGATTGCAGTGTGGCACTTATAGGAATGTATGACAAAAATTCTTTAATAAAAAGAGTTGTTCAAAATCCTGATGGTTCAAGTTATACGAAAATTTTACCTATCGGAATGTACAAGACTATGCTTATAGGTTATAGCAAAGCTGCTTTATTGCAAGGATATAGTAATATTTATACCAATGTCTCTTTTTATCAGTCAGGAGAAGATGTTGTTGTAAAAGCTTTAAGACATCCTTCTACCAGTAAAGAAAGATTGCCCGCTACAATTATTTTTGGAAAAAATAACTCAGGAAAAATCATCGTAAAGGAAGAAATTTTTAATACAAATGCTTCTTTCTTATTGAAATAATTATTTTGTTTTTGTTTCTGCAATAGTTTCAAAATCAACTTCTTCAAGTTGATGACGAAGTTCGTCTGCTGTTACTCTCAGAATCGGTGAAGACATATTTTTACGTAAAAATACTTCTTTTATTCCTGCTTGGACTATAAATCTTTTGCATAATATACAAATAAAATCATGTCCGTAAATATACATAGTTGCGCCTTCAGAACGTTCTTTTCCTGCTTGAATAATGGCATTTTGTTCAGCATGAATACTTCGGCAAGTTTCATATCTTGTCCCTGATGGGATATTATTTGCAACCCGATAGCAAAAATTTCTTTCCGCACAAGAAGTAACTTTAGACGGAGTTCCGTTATAACCTGTTGCTTTCACGGTTCTATCCGGTGCTACAATAACAGCTCCCACCTGTGCTCTCAAACAATTTGAGCGAAGTGACGCTGTTTTGGCAACTTCTATAAAATAATCAGTCCAGTTTATTATTTCCATTTTCTGCTCCTAAATTAAACGGTTTTGCAAGTTCATCGAGTTTTCTTAAAATTTCTTGTATTTCAGCCCAATTTTTTTGAGCTTGTTCTTTAAATCCGCATCCCGGGTTGAAAAGAGTTTTTTCATGAGGAATAGGGTACATCCTGCAAAGATGAGGTCTGTCTTCGTGAATCATGCAAAGGTTATTATCTCCTATAAATTTGCAGGTAAAAAATGTCATCTCATCATCTTTTTTATTAAAATGAGCTAGGGTTTCATTCACAAATTGAGGTGCAAATTCACGAGCTTTTGCGGTTGATTCGTAAGGTGCAAAAATAGTTAAAAAATCTTTTGCGCCATCGATTTGAATAGCTTCATCTTCGTTTAGCGGTTTTTTTTGTGATAATTCCAATACTTTTTCATAAGTAAATCCACCTTTAAATGTGGCAATACGACAGCATTTACCGCAGGTATTGCAAAGTTCTTGAGGTAATTTTAAAAGTTCTTCAACTCTTTTTGCTATTTCTGACATTACTTTTTACCAACCTTTTGAGCCATATTTTCTGAATGGTTCGGATTTTTCTTCTACAAACTTTTTTAAATCTTTTAGAGACATATTTAATTCTTCGATAAAGGCATTTTCACCTTCAAGCATTTCTATCTCATAAATTTTTTCTTTCATGCTTCTAATATTGCTTTTTATTCTTTCTCTTTCTTCAAGTTGCCAACCGGCATATCCACACCCAGGAGGCATTACCGCCCAGCCGTCTTGAGGCGCTCTTCGGCAGCAAATAGGTCTTTCCGTATGAATTGAACATTTGTTGTCAGGCGATATTTTTTCACAATAATAAAAGGATACTTCATTTCCTACTGAATCTTCAGAAATATATTTGTGTTTTAGAACTTGTTTTACGTGTTCCGGGGCAATTTTTTTTACTTCTTCGATATTTTTGTATTGTTTGAAAAATTCTACAAAAATTTTAGCTTCTTTTTCATTATTTTTCGACATTTTTATAAGTTCTTCATGCGTAAACTCAGTTGCAATTGCTCTGCAACATTGACCGCACATTCTGCATAAATCAGCTATACTCCGTCCGTCGGTATCTTTTTCATTATAACTTTTTTTATAATCCATGCCCCCTCCTTCAAATTTAATTATAATCTATTAGAATGTTAATAAAACAGGTTATTAAGCTTAAATTGTATGTCTTATTAACAAAACGTAACAAAATACCTTTTATTAGGCAATTTTTTGAATCTAAAGGTTTTTAAAAATTTAAGTTAAAGGTAAAAGGTGTGCACAATAATGGTTAATGATTACAGTAATTATCAACAAATCCAGCCACAGGCGTTCTCTAATACTGTTGGTAGAACTGTGTCTTCTCCTATGTCTCCTTCTGCCGTAAATATAAATATAATAAGTCCGTCAGTTTACGGGACAGGCCAGGCACAAATCCCTTATATGCCTATATATAGTTATCCTCAGGCACAAACTTTGCCTCCTCCTCCTGTGATTTCTAAAGCAGCGATAAACCCTGCGGAAGCCGAAGAACCTGTTTCTAAGACCCTTCCTGTTCAGGCTAAAGCTGAACCAACAGAATCAACTAAACCTCAAGGCAAGAAAAAAGAAATCGTTCCTCTTTCAGATGAATATATAATGACGGTTGAAAATTATCTTAATAACCCCAACGAACAAATAAGGATGACCGGGGTAAAAGAAGTAATGGGAAGATTCAAGGAAGATGATTCCAGAAAACGAGATGCTGCATTAACGGCTCTTTTAAATAAAAGTTTAATGGACAAAAGCAGTAATATACGTCTTGTTGCAATGACTACTCTCGCCTCTGGCTATGCCGCTGG
>JAEWLZ010000104.1 GCA_023457295.1 Cyanobacteria bacterium OH_PDB_112 | reverse complement strand
ACTGCTAATTTGTACATAATTTTATTTTAAGGCAATTTTGAATTTTGGGTAGATTGTAAAGAGGATTCTATAGTTCAAATATTATCAGAGGGGGTCTTTACCTTATAAATATTTTTTGCTTCCCAATTATTTATTATTGGACTGGTAAAAGTTGTCAAAGTTCCTAATAATGTTCCTATAAGAGCTGTTCCGATTAAAGATTTTTTATTAATCCATGATTTGTAAGCATCAGTTTTATTATCTTTTGCTATTTTTATCATTAGATTTGTCGGTTTTTTGAATTTATCCATTATGCTGAAAGCTATTGGAGCTATACCAGTAGAAATCCCAATGTTGTATAATAATTGGATTTTTTTCCTTTTTTCTTCATTATTTTTGTAATTTTCTTTCAATTTTTTTCCTACGAAGGAATCTAAGGCATATGCCGTACCGCCAAGACCCGCCACAAAAGGAATGCCAATAAAAGAAGGTTGTCTAAGAGTGATTTCTGATAATATAAAATGCCCTATTGAAATTAATGCTACTGTTGATGTGGCAGGTAAAGCATGTGTTAAAAAATAAGGGTCATTTTTCTTTGCTTTTTCATAAGAAGTTTCCTTTTCTTCTTTATTTGAAGAAAAAGATAGAGAAGTAGGATAGTTATTAATTTTATTTATTTGCATTTTTTACCAATAACTTCCATCATCATATATTATATCTCCATCATCATTACGCAAAAAATCATCACCATTATGTGCCGTATAGTCTTCATAATCGCCCTGTTTTCCTCCTGAACTGCTACTTGACCCGCCGCCTAAGTTTTCATCATCAATCAATTTTGCAATTTCACTACCTATTCCATTTCGAATTGTGGACCAAGCAATTAAGGCTGCTCCACCACCAATTACTGCTCCAGCAGTAGTTCCTATTGGTCCAAAAATTGATCCAATTACTCCTCCTTTTGCTGCAGAAGCACCAGTAACAACTGCTTTTGCTGGTGCAAATATAGTGTAATCAGCTGCTTGTAATAAAGATTGAACTCCAGCTTCTGTATATTTACCATGATAAACCTGATGAGCAAGTTTAGCAATATCGAGAAAAAAGCCAGAATGAGGTACTGATTCAGCAATTTCTTGTATTCTTTTTATAGATTCAATTTTGGCTGCTGGGGCATGTTTTATTAATTCTTTAAATATTTTTATTGCTTCTTCACGTTCAGAGCCTTTAAAAGTAGTTTTGGAATTCTTTTTAATAAAAACATCTTCATTTGTTTTATTTAGATTCGAAGGTTTACTAATAGTATAATTTTGTTGTTTTGATAGATTTGGAAATGTATTGATTGAATTAATTATCATTTTTTACCTCTAGTGCCTAACTGTTTTGCATTAAAAATCATAAATAAAATTTTTTGCTATTTTGTAAACAAAAAATTTACACAAAAAAATAAAAAACCGAACGGGTGTTCGGTTATAAGTAATAGCTGGATTGTGTCTGGGTAAGAGTCGAATATAAAACATAAGTTATGAACCGAAGTTCACTATGACTTATATTCTCGTTAAATACATAAAACCACTGACAAAAAAAATAAAATATTCGCTACCTGGGTAATATGTTGGTATAATAAAAGAGAAAATTATAAAAATAATACAAATAATTTAATAAATAGGAAAAATGATATCAGATATTTTTCATAAAATCGTTAAAAGTTTTAAGGGGTTCATAGACAAAGTGTCTATGGGGGGATTTATTGCTATTGTTGCATTTTTAATATTTTTTCTTTGGGATTTTTTGCTTATGGGGGTTCATCATACCATAGCATACTATCTTGTTGAAAAAGGAGATAACGCTTATCACAGTTCAAATTATATAGAAGCCATAAATAATTATGAAAAAGCTTTGCAATTTTATCCCGAGCATTATATGGCTCGATATAATCTCGGTAATATTTATGTGGCTTATGAAGATTATGATAAAGCGGCAGAGTGTTATGAGCAGGCTCTTGTATATAAAAAAGACTTTTTAAAAGCTCGAATTAATTTTGGAATCATTCTTGCTGACGGATTGAGGCAGATAGATAGAGCAATAGAACAATACAAAATAGCTGTTAAGACTACTGTTTTGGATTTGGGAAAATTAAAAGAAACCCAAGAAGATAAAGCTGTCGCTTATTATAATATGGGTCTTGCATATAAAGACAAGTCACTTTTATTGGGTTATGACAGGATTGCATCCAGAGTTCAGTTACAAAATGCGGCGGATGCTTATTTGAATTCGCTAAAACTTCGCAAAGATAATTATGATACATATTATAATCTTGCGCTTACTTATCAGCTTTTGGGCAATTTCGATGCTTCAAGAAAATTTTACTGTAAAGCTATTAATATGCAGCCTTTTAATTATGAAGCTCATTATAATTTTGCTATATTACTCAGCCATGGCGGAAAATATTTTGAATCGGTTGAAGAACTTGAAAAAGCGGGTATAATCCTTGATTCAAAAGGTGACAGTTATAGAACCATGTTTATTTATGATGTTCTTGGCGATATTGCTCAAAGAGCTGTGGCTGTTGAAGGATTAAGTGCTTTTGTCAAAAATTCCGAAAAAAATCTAGATTATAAACCGTATGAAATCCAATATGTGGATGGAAAAGTCAAAATTTCTGATAAACTGGATAAAAGAATCCTTGAAAATATGAAAAGTTGCCAAATTTGCAAAGGAGAATAATCTCTGTGATAAGGTTTGAACTTGAACTTTTAGAAAAAGTCGAAAATATTTTGTCGCAAAAAAGTACTGCGGCAGAACTTTTAGACAATTTGAAAGAAGTTTTTAAAAGAGATTTGAAAGTAAAAACTTTGGAACTTTTTTTCTATGATGAATTGACTGAGGATTTGCGGAAGTTTTCAGCGGGATGGATGTTTTCTTACAATAAAGAAAATGAAGATTATTTGAATTTCTTAAAGCTTCCGAATAACGGCTTTATTTTTAATGGAGTTTCTCTTGAGTTTTATAAAAAAAATAAAAACCTTATAAAACTTTTAAAAAAACTTATAGAAGAAGATTCAAATGTGCTTTATGTCCCTATTTTGCAGTCAGGAAAAATCTCGGGCATGGTGAAGTTTGTATTTGAAAAATTTTCACCCGCCTTTTTAAAACATGAGATTATGTTTGCGCTGAAGCTTTCTGTTTCTATGATTTCGCAAGTTGTGTCAAATTTTTTAATCAGCGAAAAAATGAATACTAATATAAATTTTTATAATTCGATGAAAAATATTGCCAAAGTAATTGAGACTCAATACGAGACATCTTATATTATTCCTGTTATAGGCGAAATACTTGATAGATTCGCGCCAGAGCATCTTATCTATATTTTTAGGTTTGATAATGAAGAAAATGTTATTCTTTGGCCTTCAAATTATATTTCAGGGCGTCTTGACGGGCTTTTGAAACAAATTAGAGAAAAGAAAAAAGTCGTTATTTCAAATAATAAACATACGATAGGTTTTCCTATTATGACCGAAGACGGACTTTTTGGGGCGATAATAGCAGACAGTACATATTGTGAGATGAGCGAAAAACTGAGTGAATAC
>JAEWLZ010000103.1 GCA_023457295.1 Cyanobacteria bacterium OH_PDB_112 | reverse complement strand
TCACAGAGGTATCTTGATTTAAGAACTGGTGAAGAAATATCCCGAAGAGAGAGAGATAAACGGATTTACATTTTGGTAACAAATTATTAGAGGCCTGAAAAATGAAGAAATGGGATGATTTATTAGTGCAAAACCAATCCAGAAGACAGACAAAACATGAACGTATATCAAAACACTTAGGATATGATACCGAAACGCTAAACGGCAAACTTAAATTAATCTGTCTTTCAACAAAAAACGGCGGAAAACAGGAAGAACTTTACATAGAAGACATCAACAAAGAGGAAAATTTATATCCTATCCTCTTATTTTTAACTCAAACAAAATATAAGGATTATTTAAAATGGTTTTACAACATCGATTATGATTTTAGAGCAATAATTCGTTATTTACCCGAAGAACTGTTATTAGAGTTATACAACGAAAATAAAGTTAAATTTCATAACTTTGAAATAAAATATTTACCAAAAAAATATTTTTCTGTATCCAGGAATAAATATGTCTGGATTTACTATGACATATCACAATTTTTCCCTGGTGGATTAGACAAAAACGCTAAAAAATACCTTAACAATGAATGCAAGGACGATATAAACGCTGTTGTATTAGGGAGCAGTTTAAATTACTGGAATGATAACAAAAAAGAAATAATAAAATACTGCAAACAAGACTGCAAATTAACAGCACAACTAGCAGACTTGTTTTATCAGAACCTGTGGAAAGAAATAAAATTTAATCCGTCTAAACCTTACAGTTCAGGGTCTATATCTCAAGAATATTTCTTAAATAATACTTTTATACCCACAATTAAGAATATACCTACAACAGTGCTAAAACTCCATCAGGATAATTACAGAGGCGGAAGAATAGAAATATTACGGCGTGGTTATTTTGATAATCTCAAAAGCTATGATATAAAATCCGCGTATCCGGCCCAAATGGTCAAACTATTAGATTACAGCGCTGGAAACTGGAAAAAAACAACAAATTTTGATGATAGTTATCATGGTATATATGAAATAGAATATTCATCTTATGATGATTATATTGGATTATTTCCACAAAATTTCAATAATTTAACCGTTTATCCGAATGGAGAAGGCTTAAAAACTGTCGTCAATGAACAGGAATTAATATTTTTGCAGAATAACAGTAATATAGCAGATTTTCAGATTTTAAACGGTTATCAGTTTATCCCTTTTCGTGAGATATACCCATACAAAGATTTAATTATGCAATTATTTCGTGAAAAGGAAACAACATCTGATGAAAATAAACGAATGATATATAAATTATTTATCAATTCGATTTATGGAAAAACCGCGCAGGCTATTTATGACAAAAAAACAAAAAAATTCAGGACTGGAAAATTATATAATCCGATTTACAGCAATAGAATAACCAGTTTAACACGCCTAGAATTGGTAAAAAACGCGCTTAGTATATCCAAAGATGTTATAGGTTTTTCGACAGATTCAATACAGACCACAAAAGAAATAAAAACAGGTTCTAAATTAGGTGATTTTACATTTGAGTATAACGCTAAAGATTCTGTTATTTTAATGTCTGGAATCCGTTATACTGATGATAAACAAAAAATACGCGGATACGGAAACAGACTGGCTCTAGATGAAACATCAGAAACAAAATATAATTTAGCAGATGTCTTAGAAATGAACAGAGAAAAAAGCAAAATTCCTGTCTATGTTAAAAAACCTGTAACACTGTTTCAGGGCCTAAAATATTCCAAATATTCTACTGAAGACATAAACGTATTTATGACTAGTGAAAAAATCTTAGACATTAACGGCGATTATCGCCGAATTTGGAAAGATAATTTTATAAATTGCGCTGACTGTTTAACACGCAATATATCCAGTATTCCTATTATGATTTAAGAAAAATCATTTCAAAATCTTTATATACTTATCAGACCTATATATATTTGTGGTAAGAAAACCATAAAAGGAAGTGCAAAAATGGTATCAAAAACAGAATTAGAAGATGTCATTGCAACACACGATAAATACAAAAAAGCGTTTTTTTGGAATCCACAACCTAACGCAGCAGGCAGAAGAAACGCGGAATTTGATTACAAATATATATTCGAGAAAGAAGGTAAAACATACGAAATACATCAACGCTACGAAGAAAGCTGTAAAAACTGTTATTATTCGCTGACTGTATACGTCGACGGCGATAAGAAGGATATTAGAGCAGTAAAAAAACTACTCTAAAATTCATTTCTTTTTGTTAGAAATTCGGATAGAAAAATACTATCAGAACTAAATTAAATGGAAGTGAAAAAAAATGTATGAATATCTGAAAGAAAGGAAAAGTGAAGGAAAACTCACAAAAGCAGAAGAAAATAAAATCGTTGTTATTGAAGAGAAAATAAAGAAACTGTATGACAGTTATAATACCAGAATGGCAAAGACTACTGAAAAAGAAACCCGGAAACAGGTTAGGGACAAAATAAATGCACTGACAATTGAACAGAAGGCGAAGCTTTTATCTCTCTTAGATTCGGTAGAACACAACACTGAAGAAGAGGTTATAACCAAGAGCTTGGAAAGTCTGATTAAAGAACCGGAAGCACCGAAAAGGAGTGAATGATAAATGGTAAACGAAGTCGAGGCTGTTGACTTTGACTATCCAGTACATCTTTTACCCAGTGTCATAAAAACGCTGACTTCAAAATATGGAGGCAAGCTCCAAACCGTAAACGTCCATGCAGTGCAAAGTAACCAGTATCGGGTAACATTTTCCCTCAACAGCCGTGTCGGAAGGGATGATTAAAAAACCGGAAGAGGTTTAAAATGGATTGCGATATAAATACATGCGAATACATGCAGTTAGCCTCTGAAAAGATAAAGAAATATGAATCAGAAATCTTAAAAATTCAGGGCCTGTTTTGTGAAATTGATAAAATAAGTAGTAGCAATATACCAGAACGAAGAAAAATGAATGCTATTGTAGATTTTTCCAGCGAAATTAGGAAGAGAGTTTTTGAACTTTCAAAAATTTAATTCTTTTTAGTCGTAAAGTCGATTAGTTTTAGG
>JAEWLZ010000102.1 GCA_023457295.1 Cyanobacteria bacterium OH_PDB_112 | reverse complement strand
GAGAGATTAAATGAGTACATCTTATGTGCCGGTTCACGGCAAAGAGCTTAGTGCGGAAGAGATTAAAAGCCTTATTGAAAAGCACAATGTAAAATTTGTCAGATTGCAATTTGTTGACATAAACGGGCAAGCAAAAAATATGGCTATACCTGCTGAACAAATTGATAAAATTTTGAATAACGAGCTTATGTTGGATGGCTCATCTATAAAAGGTTTTAGAAATATTGAAACATCTGATATGTATTTTTATCCTGATAGAAGCACTTTTGCGCTTCTTCCATGGAGGGCTTCAGATAACGGGAATGTAGCTAGGTTGATTTGTGATATTCATAATCCCGACGGAACTCCTTTTGAAGGCTGCCCTCGTGCTAACTTAAAAAGAGTAATTAAAGAAGCTGCTAAAATGGGTTATACAATGAATTTAGGACCTGAGGCAGAGTTTTTTCTTTTCAAAAAAGATTCAGAAGGCAGACCTACAACACTAACTCACGATGAAGCTGGTTACTATGATGTAGGTCCTGAGGATTTAGGTGAAAATATTCGTGGAGAAATAGTTAGAGTATTACAGCAAATGGGCTTTGATATTGAAGCAAGCCATCATGAAGTTGCCGAAGGACAGCATGAAATTGACTTTAAATATGCTGATATATTGACAACAGCTGATAATGTAGTTACTTTCAAATATGCTGTTAAAGCTATTGCAGCGAAACACGGTCTTCATGCTACATTTATGCCTAAACCTATTTTTGGAATTAATGGTTCAGGTATGCACTGCAATATGTCTTTATTTAAAGACGGAAAAAATGCTTTCATTGATACTTCTAAGCCTTATCAGCTTTCCGATGAAGCTATTTGGGCTATAGGTGGTGTATTAAAACATGTTCGCAAACTTACAGCGGTTACAAATCCTACGGTAAACAGTTATAAAAGACTTGTTCCTGGATATGAAGCACCTGTTTATGTTGCTTGGTCATTGGCTAATAGAAGCGCTCTTGTGAGAGTACCTGCAAAACGAGGTAATGCAACAAGATTTGAACTTCGTTCTCCTGACCCTTCTTGTAATCCTTACTTAGCCTTTGCAGTATTGTTACAGGCTGCTTTAGATGGAATCAAAAACAGGCTGACACCTCCTGAGGCGGTTGACAGCAATATATACAAACTTTCAGGTAAAGAAAGAAGAAGACAAAAAATCGATTCGCTTCCCGGAAGTTTGATTGAAGCTGTTGAGCTTATGGAGCGTTCTCATATAGCAAAAGATGCCTTAGGCGAACATATTTTTAACGAATTTATAGATGCCAAAAAGAAGGAGTGGGATTCTTTCAGAATTTCGATTTCTCCGTGGGAAATAGATGCTTATTTAGGCAAATATTAAATAATATTAAAAAGGGGCGGGTTGATTTTCCGCCCTTTTTGGTTTTTTTAAAGAAAAATGTTTGCTAATAAATAAAAAAGTTGTATAATTAATTTAGAAATGAAAAATCTGTTGAAAATATACCCAGATAAATTAATTTCCGAAAAATGACAGATTAAAGAAAGAAATTTATGTTTGACCCATTAAAAATAACAGAGGAGATTTTAGCCAAGATTCCTATAGTACAAGGTGGAATGGCAGTTCGTGTAAGTGAAGCTCCTTTGGCGGCGGCAGTAGCAAATTGCGGAGGAGTAGGAGTTATAGCGGCATCAGGATTGAGTTCCGCAGAGCTTGCAGAACAAATTCGTCTTGCCAGAAAACTTCAAACGAATAAAGACGGCTTAATTGCTATAAATGCTATGGTTGTTGCGGACAATTTTATGGATTTAATCAATACAGCTATAACTGAAGGTATTGATTTAATAATTTTTGGAGCAGGCTTTTCTAAAGATGTTTTTAAAATCTCTATCGCCGCAAAAGTTCCTGTTGTTCCTATTGTTAGTTCTGCGAAATTGGCAGCTGTTTCAAAAAAACTCGGTGCTTCGGCTGTAATAGTAGAAAGCGGAGAAGCAGGTGGTCATTTAGGTACTGAAAGAAAAACAAAAGAACTTATTCCTGAGGTAAAAGAAGTTATAGGTGATGATATCCCTATAATCGCGGCAGGTGGAATTGCAAGCGGAAAAGATATTGTTGATATAATGAAGCTTGGAGCAAATGCTGTACAACTGGGAACAAGGTTTGTTTTAAGTAAAGAGTGTACTGTATCTGAAAAATTTAAACAAATTTTGTTAAATGCAAAAGAAGAAGATTTAACAATAATTAAAAGTCCTGTCGGTCTTCCCGGAAGGGCTATAATGACTCCATTTATTGAGAGAATTCAGCAGGGTGAGCAGATATTATCTAACTGCAAAAAATGTATGAAACATTGCGCAATGAACTTCTGTATATTCGAAGCACTTGAAAAAGCACGCAACGGTGATTTTGTTAATGGCTTGGTATTCTCAGGAGCAAAAGTGGAACAATTTAAAGAAATTTTGTCAGTGAGAGAAATCTTTGACAATTTAATTACCGAGGCTACAGCCTTTTCAAACAAAATACTTACAGGAGAAAAAAAATGAGCAAAACTTACGAAGATCTAGAACTTACATGCGGTGATTGCGGTGCAACATACACTTTTACGGCGGGTGAACAAGAATTTTATGACCAAAAAGGTTTTTCTGCCCCAAAAAGATGTAATGCTTGCAGAACAGCTATCAAAAACCGTAAAAGACAGCAACGCAGCAGATATTAATTTTTTCAAAATTTAATATAATTTTTTAAAGCCCACAATATTTTGTGGGCTTTTTAATTTATTTATCTTAGAATGGATTTATAGAGGAAATGAGGATTATATTATGCACTATATGCAAGCGATTATAACAGGAATAATTCAAGGTTTGACAGAATTTTTACCAGTGAGCAGTTCTGCACATTTGGTTTTAACGGCTGAAATTTTTGAAAAATTTCTTCATTTTTCTCATATCTCTGATTCGGAAGAATTGTTTTTTGATTTAATGCTACATTTAGGAACTCTTATAGCGGTAATTATTTATTTTAAAACAGATTTAATTAATATTTTTAAAGCATTTTTTAAAGCGTTTAAAACTAAAAACTTTGACGAAGACAATAATTCTAAACTTTTTATTTTTATATTAATCGGAACAGTTACAAGTATATGTTTGGCGTTTCCGTTTAGAGATTTATTGGAAGAAATTTTCCAGAGACCTGATTTGGTTGGGTTTTTCTTGTTGGGTACGGCATCTTTATTGACTTTTACCGAGTTCTATTCTCAACATCATTCCAAAGATTCCTCAATTTCCGTAAAAAAGGCAGTTTTTATAGGTCTTTTTCAAGGTATGGCAATGATTTTTAGAGGAATTTCTCGTTCAGGTTCAACTATGGCCGCAGGACTTTTATCAGGACTTAGTAGAGTTGAAGCTGCCAGATATTCATTTTTATTGAGTGTTCCTATTATTTTGCTAGCCGTCGTTTTTCACTCTATGGAACTTTTGTCAACAGGACAGCTATGTTGCTTCTCTATTGGACCTATTTTGGTTGGGACAGCTGTTTCAACGTTGGTAGGTTATATTTGCATAAAATACTTCTTGATATTTTTGCAAAAACATACTTTGTATTATTTTGCGATTTATTGCGCAATAGTTGGCATTTTGGCTATAAAATCTTTTTAGTTATTTGCAATATAAATTTTATAGCTTAAAATTGTTGCGAAAATCATCCATAAAAAATACGGTATAAGCAAGTATGCTGCTTTTTTTGATATTTTATAAAACTTTATTAAAGTGAATATCAAGAAAATAGTAATTAATATGCAAATTATAAAACCGCCAAATAAAGAATGGAATAAAAAATATACAGGTATAAATGCGGCATTAAGCGCTAATTGAATGCCAAAAAATATAAAACCTGCTCTTTTTTCTTTTGTATCACCTTCTGCTATTGAGTATAAGAAAAAAGATGCTCCTATCAAAAAATATAAAATAGCCCAAACAATACCAAACAACCATTCTGGTGGGACAATCCCTATTTGTCGGCAGGATAAACCTGAGAAATTTTTATAAGGTACAGTAGCCTTTGCAATAAGCATTGGTGAATATCCTATAATCATTGAATAAATAAATTTAAAAATATCCATAAAGTAAGTATAACTTTAAAAAAAAACTATTCATCCTACTTTAGGGTAATCGGTTGTTAAAATATTAAAAATCTATAATAATTCTTTAGGAATAATCTTTTCGAGGTCATCTTTTTTTATTTCTTGCAAAAATTGAAATTCTATAATGGAGCCTCTTTTTATATCCGGAGAAACTTCATCTATACATATTGCGGCACTTACAGGAGAAATTAGAAATAAAGCACAACTTAGAGCCGCATAAGCAGGTTCTAGAAGCATAATAAAAGTGTTAGGTGTGGGTTTTCCTTTTGTAGGATGTGATTTGTAGCGGTTTATCGGGAAAGTTAAAACTTCTTTTGTGTAATTATTTACAGATTTAAAACTCTTAAAGTAGCGATTTTCTTTTTGCATTAGGTTATTTTGTATTTTTTGTCCGTTGATTCCTGTAATCAAAATTTCTACGGGGATTGATTTTTCGCCGCTTATACTCAATTTATCAAATTTTAGTAGAATATAGGGTTTGTCGTCTAACTCTTTGTAAGAAGCTTCTCCATTCAAAATAAAAGGTATTTTATGTTTTGAATAAGAGGGGAAGGCCATTTGAATTTGTTGTGTTCTATCAACTTTATTTATTCTTATATCTGTTAATGTTTCGGCATAAAAATTGTAATCTTCATAGAAAAGAGTTGTTGCAAAAACAGAATTGCAAAAAAATATTGATAAAATTATGGTGACTATTATTTTTTTCAAAATTTATACCTCTTTAATATTAATTTTATTTAATATTTAAACAAAAGTCTATTTTGTTATAAAATATTATTATGAGAGAGGCAGAGGATTGTGTCGATTTAAATATCGCAATTTTCAGCTTGTATATATAAAAAGTTAAGTAGAGAAGGTAAAAAATGAATAATTCAACAAAAACTAAAATAATTGCGACAGTAGGTCCAAAAACAGCAACAAAAAATGAAATAGCAGCTCTTATAAATGCAGGAGCAGATACTATAAGAATTAATTCTTCTCATGAGTCAGAAGCTATACATAAAGAAAGAATTGAAATAATTAGGGAAATATCTAAAGAAAATAATTCTTACACCGCAATTCTTTTGGATTTGCAAGGTCCAAAAATTCGCGTAGGAACTTTGGAAACACCTATGAAGTTGGTAAAAGGTGAGCAAGTTATTTTAAAACCCGCCTTAAATACTGACGGTAGTTTTATCCCTGTTGATTATGAGGGGATTTTGCGTGATGTTTCTGATGGTGAAAAAATCCTTCTTGATGACGGAAAGCTTGAACTTAAAGTAATTAGTAGAGATTTCGAAAAAATTATTGCAGAAGTAATTTTTGGTGGAGAACTGAAATCCAGGAAAGGTTTGAATATTCCCGGAAGTACAGAAAGTATTTCTGCTATTACAGAAAGAGATGTTGAGTATATCAAGTTTGCCGCAAAAAATGATGTGGATTATATTGCGCTGTCTTTTGTCAGAAACAAAGAGGATATTTTGCTTGCTAAAAAACACATTGAAGAAACAGGTAAAAAAATACCTATAATTGCTAAGATAGAAAAACCTCAGGCTCTTCAAAATATTGATGAGATTATTGATGTATCAGACGGAATTATGG
>JAEWLZ010000101.1 GCA_023457295.1 Cyanobacteria bacterium OH_PDB_112 | reverse complement strand
GATGGGGACGCGTGGGGCTTTGCCCCAAACCCCACAAGGGGTTTCACCCCTTGACCCATTTTGCGCTGTGGCGCGGGGGTTATGCGATTCCAAAGGGGGAGCACGCTTCATCGCGCGCTCCCCCCGGCGCCCCGTCAGGGCTTGTAGAAATGGTCGATGCGCACGCAGCGCCCGTTGCTCAGGTGATACTGCACCACCCACACCTTGCTTTTGAGCGTGCCGCAGCTGTATTGCACCGTGCGGGTGCCATCGGCGTTTTGCAAAATCACGCCGCTGTTGGGGTCATCGTAGTAAAGGTTGCGGCTTTGATCCTGATTGGGCTTCATGCCAAAATCCTTATAGGCGGCGGTGATCTCCCCCTCGGTGCTGCCAAAGCCCACCCCGCGGGGTGCGGAGGTGAAGCTCTGGTTCATCTCCACGCGCGCCAGCAGCCATTGGTTGCCCGAAAGCACAAACACCGCATACCCCCACGGGTACTCCAGATGCTGCGCCTCGGCCTCCACGCTCAGGTACTGCGTGGGCACCTCGGAGCGCGGCTGCCCAAACTGCGCCACAAACTCTTCCTGTGTGGTGCTCATCAGCGCAAAGCCGGAGAAGGTATCAGTTTCGGCATACATCTCCAGCAGGTAGGGCTTCACCTCAAACTTATACCCTACCTCCATGGTGCTGCTCTGCTTGCCGTAGCCGTTGATCGCAATCGCCTTGAGCGTCACGCGGCCGCTGGGCAGCGTGATGGGCGTGCCATCATACTTGGGGCTGAGCTGAGCATCGGGCGTGGACCCGTCAATGGTGTAGTAGAAGGTCTGGTTATCCTCCATGGCCAGCTGTTCCTTGGTTTTTTTGCGGCGCTCCTCCTTGGTTTGGGTCGGCTCGCCCGCCCGCAGGCTCACGGTGTGCAGCTTGGTGTAGGTGTTGGGCGCCAGGTTGCACTTGGGCGCCGGGGGCGTGGGATAGAATACCGTGTAAGAGGCGCGCAGCTCATCGCTGACCAGATCATCCACCACGCACACGGCGCGCAGCGTAAACGTGCCTTCCGGGATGGTCACGGTATCGCCGGTGAGCAGCGTGCCATCCTTGGGCAAGGTGGCGTTATCGTCCAGCGTATAGTAGATATCATACCCCTGCGGCGAGGTGACGGTGATGTGCTGCTCCAGCTCATAGCGGCCGGACACGTGCTCCGTATCCACCTGCGGGGTGTTGGGGATAAAATCCTTGCGCTGCTGGCGGAAGCTGTCCTTATCGGTGTTGGTGTAGGCCAACAGCATCAGCGCCGCGGCCTCAGGGTCGCGGTTGTTTTCCAGCAGCATGTTGATCAGCGCCGTGTAGGCCTCGCTGCGCGATGGGCTGACCGTGGTGAGCAGCTGCTGATACAGCGCTTCAGCCAGATCGTCCTGGTTATCCAGCTCATAGGCCGAGCCCAGCAGCATCAGGCCATCATAGTTTTCGGGGTCGAGCACATCGGCCATGCGAAACGCCATAATCGCGTCCTGCATATCGCCCACGTCCATGTACTCCTGCCCCACCAGCCAATAGGTCTGGGCGGGCACGGCGTTCCACTCCTTGAGCAGCGCGTTGCGCTCGGTTTCGCGCACCGCATCGGTGCTGGCGGCCAGCGTAAGCATCGCCTCGTTGGCGGCGATCACGCGCTTGCGCGCCGTGGTGCGCTGCCCGCTGTCGGACGTGTTCATATACACCAGATAGCCAATGCCGCCCGCCACCGCCAGCACCGCGCAAATCATGGCGATGAGCATCCAGTTGATGGGGTGCGCCGAAACCGTGCGCGCCTTGCCCCGGCGGGCCACCACCTGCCGGGTGCGCGGGTTGCCGCGCACGGGCACGCCACGGCGCGTGTTGGGGCGGCTGGCGAAGCTATCCAGCATGGGCTTGGCCGCGGCCTTGCCGGGCTTGCGGCGCACCGCGCCTTCCGATTCCACCGGCAGGGCGGAAAGGTCATAATCCCCATACTCGGGCACATCCCGGCGCGGTTCATCCGGCAGGGGCGGCGGCAGGGCGCTTTTGCGCCCCTGGCGAATCGCTCGCACGCCCACGTCCCCCGCGCGCATGGCGCGGCGGGTCATGGTGCCGCATTTGTCGCAGGTGATGGCATCCTCCGGCAGGTAACTGCCGCAGCGTTCACAGATCATGGCTTGCCCTCCTTGCCTGGCATGGGGCAGGGCGCGGGGCACCGCCCCCGCCCGGGCGCCGCGGTGCGGGTGCCCGGCCCCGTGTTACGCCTCCGGCTGCTCAGGGGGTCACCTGAGGCTCCGGGGTTTGGTTGTTCACGGCGTGGCCGTTGATCACCAGCTGAAACTCCTGCCCCAAAAAGGCCGCGGCCTTTTCGCACATGATGATGCGGGGCATGTAGATGCTCAAAAACTCCAGCACGCTGCTGGTTTGATCCATCGTGAGGGACTGGCGGATGATCTTGCTTTTGCGATCCACCACCACGTCATTGAGCTGGATGGAGTAGTTCACGCGATCGTGCACATCGGTGGGGTCGGGGCGGCCGTAGCGCACGCGGCTCTTGTGGGCGTCGCTCTTATCGGCAATCACCAGCGCGGCGCTGATGGCGTTGCTCACGGTGCCGCTTTGCTCCTCATGGTTGCCCACGGCCGCGATGATCTCTACCGTGTCGGCCATCGACATGCCGGCCTCCTTGAGAATGGGAAAGAGCATCACGGCGCCGTTTGGCCCGTGATCGTGGCGGTTGATGCTGTTGCCCACATCATGCACCCACCCGGCGATGGCCGCCAGCTCAATTTCGCGCTCGCTGTAGCCCAGCGCCTTGAGGATGTGGCTGGCCACGCGGCTGACATAGCTCAGGTGCCGCGGCCCGTGATCGGTATACCCCAGCGCCTCCAAATACCGGTTTCCGGCCTTGATGAGCGCGCGGATGCGCTCGTTTTTTTTGATTTCTTCCAGTGTAATCATGGTTCCTCCTGTGGGGCGGGGAATTCCCGACCCCGGTTGAAGCCGCGGGCAGCTGGCGCGAT
>JAEWLZ010000100.1 GCA_023457295.1 Cyanobacteria bacterium OH_PDB_112 | reverse complement strand
CCGTAGGATTGGGCACAACATCAACCGCTCCGTAAGCTGTTGCTACTTCAAAAGGATTGGCTTTAACAACACTATTAATAACAATATTGCCTGCTGTAATTAAATTAACATCATAAGCACCGGTTGTTACAGGATCATTTAAAAAAATGTTTTCTGTCGCTGGCTCAAGCGTATTGGTTGTAGTATTTAGACTCAAACTTGCCTGCGGCGGAGGTCCTGCATCTGATGATAATTGTACTGAATTAACATTTCTTGCAAATTCTTGAGCAAGAGTGTTTAACTGATTAATCAACTGATAAATACTGAGGGGAGTGTCTCCCGCAACATCCAAAATAGCTTTAAGCTTACCTTGCTCGGTTGAAAATTCAGCCTGATAATCTTCCATTATCAAGTTGTCGTCTTTATCAACAATAGTTACAACCGCAGGATTTCCGGGATTGGTTGCTCCTCCCGGTACAGCCTTAAAAAATCCTAACTGCTTATCATCTTCTACCAACTGAACATTTCCCATATAAATATCAATTGAAGGTCCTTGGTTTCTTAATGTAATTGGTATTTGTTGAGCAAGTTCGTCTAAGAGCAGTTGTCTTTTATCCAAAAGCGAATTTGGCTGAACATTTTGCTGACTTGAAAAAATAGCGATTTGCCTATTCAACTCAACTATTTGAGTAAGTTTATTATTAATATCTTCAGTCAAGTGACCTACTTGGCTATTATCAACGGATGTTGAAGTAATTCCGTCGCCCACAAGATTTTCTCTATATGAAATCAAATCATTGTATTTAGAATTAAATTCTTTGGCTACATTTTCTGCCTGATAAACAAAATTTGACCTTGCCACTTTATTTGTCGGGTCATTTGCAAGACTTTGAGCTGCTTCAAAATAATCCTGTAATGCTCCTGTAATTCCCGAACCGTCAATTTCGTTCATATAACCTTCAATATAAGTCAAATTGGCTGTCATTTGCTGATCATAACCATATACAGAATTTTCTTGCATAATAAAACCGTTCAAAATATCATCTTGATACCTTGTAACCCTATCAATAGAAACGCCGCCGGGCTGCATTTGCAGAAGCTGTGAATTAGATCCAGCACGATAAGAAAGGGATTGAAGCTCAATTCTTTGTTTACTAAAACCTTCAGTATTCATGTTTGCAATGTTGTTGCTGACAACGCTCAAACCAGCCTGGTTGATTCTTAAGCCGTCAACTGAAGTATACAAACTATGCATTATATTAACCATTTAACTTGTTTCCCCTCGTCCCTTTTTTAAAAGATTTTTAGCTAGACTTCTTGTTCTATTGAACTTATTTTATAATTATCATTTAGTTTTCTCATTTGCCCGTTTTGTGTATAAGAATCAAGCTCAGGCGCAACTATTTTTAGAATAAAATCAATTGTTTTGTTCATAATAAATAATGAATTATCTATTAATTTTGCGTTTATATTATTTTTTTTCTGAATTTCTTTTACAATTCCTTCAAGATTTTTTCTCTTTTCTTCGAATCTTTTTCCTTGATTTGAATCCACATTAAAAGCATGTTTTACAAGCTCTGAAAAAGTCAGATCTATTCTTTCCACGTTTATACATTCTTGCTGTCTTGCTCTTGCAAGAGTCGCAACTCCTGTTGTTTTTTCAATAATTTTTTCATCTATTTCTTCAAGAGAAGGAATATCATTCTTTACCAAGACAGATGTTTTAGAATCAATATATTTTTCAAGTTCCAAATAAGTTTCTATCTCTTTATCTATTATTTTTTCGATTTTATCTAAACTTTCTTTCATAATTCCCTCTATTAAGCTTTGTAATCAACTATTACACTTCTTCCGTAAGTAAAAGCATAATTTATATCAGAATTTGATATATTGATATCGAATAATTGCCCGAATTGCTTAATTTCATCAGCTTTTTGAAAAGAAATCTCATTTCTTAATTTTTCATTAGGCAATATTTCATTTATTTCTGGTTCTTTTTCTGGTTGCTTGGCTTTTTGAACCGTTTTTTCATCTGCTCTGAAAGCATTTAATGCCGTCATTCCGTTAATTTGTGAAAAATTTAAATTTGTTGTACCTATACCGTTTACCATTTTTACCGTTTTCCCTTATACTCTATTTTTCATTTGTTCATATATTTGTTTTGCTATCCCGAAATTTGCTGTCGGATTTTTAGCTATATCCTGAGCAATATATTGATTCATCATTGAACGAAATTTCTTTTCCACAGGACCTCCTGACATAAATCCCGTTCTTTCAACCGTAGATTCAACTGTGTTCAAGAGTTGACTTATAAATACAGCTTCAAATTCTTGCCCCGTTTTCATAAGTTTATCTTTTCCGGAAATTTTCATACCCTGAATATTGGCAATATTAATTGAACTTAAGTCATTTACATCTATTGAATTTGTTTTTAAAGAACCTACATCACTTACCATTGTTTTCCCCTTAAATAAGTTCTAATGTCGCTTGTAAACTACCTGCTGCTTTCAAAGCTTGTAAGATTGAAATTAAATCAAACGGAGCAACCCCTATGGTATTCAACGCTCTTACAAGGTCGTTCAAATTGCTGTTTGCAGGTAATTCAATGAATTTTCCAGGAGTTTTATTTACACTTATAGAGCTATTTTGAACGCCCTGAGTTGTACCACCCGAGAATGCATCCGGCTGAGATACCTCATTTGTCGTTGTAACCGTTACAGTCAAACCGCCATGCGCAACCGCAGCAGGAAGAAGTTTTACATCTGACCCGATTACTATTGTTCCGGTTCTTTCGTTAATAACTACTTTCGCAACACCGCTGTTGGATTTTACAGTTATATTTTCAAGAATCGATAAAAATGCAATTCTGTCACTTTTATATCTTTCAGGAATAAAAACTTCAATAGAACTTCCGTCAAGCGCTTTTGCCTGAGTAACATTTGCATTTATTGTCTGAGCAACTCTTGTTGCCATTGTGTAATCTGATTTATTTAAAACAAGTTTAAGAGAATACTCCCCACCGATTGTTGTCTGCATATCACGCTCAATTATCGCACCGCTTGGAATACGTCCTGAATTAACGATGCTTGTTCTAACTTTTGAACCATTTGCTTCAACGTTTGTACCGCTTGTACTTAAAGGTCCTTGAGCTACCGCCACAAGTTCTCCGTTTGGAGCAAAAAGCTGCGTTTGAATAAGCATTCCACCTTCAAGACTTTTGGCATCAGCAAGAGAAGAAACTGTTACATCGATTTTGTCACCGTTTTTTGCAAAAGGAGGAACAGTTCCCATTACAATTACAGCTGCGGCATTACCTTTTTTGATATCGTTAGAGTTCGCTATTACTGTACCCAAATTTTGCAAAAGCATTTGGTTTGTAATCTGTGTTGAACGAGAGTTGTCGCCTGTTCCTGAAAGTCCTCCAA
>JAEWLZ010000099.1 GCA_023457295.1 Cyanobacteria bacterium OH_PDB_112 | reverse complement strand
ATGACGCATCAACTTATCTCGGAGAAAAAGTCACATCTGCCGTTATTACTGTTCCTGCGTACTTTAATGATGCTCAAAGACAAGCGACAAAAGATGCTGGAAAAATCGCGGGGCTTGAAGTTCTAAGAATCGTAAACGAGCCTACCGCAGCAGCGTTGGCATACGGTCTTGAAAAAGAAAAACCTGAAAAAGTCCTTGTATTCGACCTTGGTGGCGGTACATTTGACGTATCAATTCTTGAAATCGGCGACGGTGTTCACGAAGTACTTTCAACTTCAGGTGATACACGTCTTGGCGGTGACGATTTTGATGAAAAAATTATCGATTGGCTTGCTGAAGAATTTAAAAAACAAGAAGGTATTGACCTCAAAAATGATAAACAAGCTATGCAACGCTTAAAAGAAGCTGCGGAAAAAGCTAAATGCGAACTTTCATCAGTAATGGAAACTTCTATTAATCTTCCATTCATAACAGCAGATGCAAATGGTCCTAAACACCTTGATTTGACTTTATCAAGAGCCAAATTTGAATCTTTATGCCACGATTTGCTTGAAAGATGTAAGAAACCTATGGAACAAGCTATTGCTGATGCCGGTCTTTCAAAAGGTGAAATTGACGAAGTAGTTTTGGTCGGAGGTTCTACTCGTATTCCTGCTGTCCAAGCCCTTGTAAAAGAATATACAGGAAAAGACCCTAACCAGTCTGTAAACCCTGATGAAGTTGTTGCAGTTGGTGCTGCTGTTCAAGCGGGTGTTTTGGCAGGTGAAGTTAAAGATATCGTACTTTTAGACGTAACTCCTTTGACTCTGGGTATTGAAACTCTTGGCGGTGTTATGACAGCTCTTGTTACTCGTAATACAACTATTCATGTTTCAAAATAAAAAGTGTTCTCAACTGCCGAAACCAACCAAACAGCAGTTGATATCCACGTTCTTCAAGGTGAAAGACCAATGTCAAAAGATAATAAGTCTTTGGGCATGTTCAGACTTGACGGAATTCCTCCTGCAATGCGCGGTATTCCTCAAGTAGAAGTAACTTTTGATATTGACGCAAATGGTATTGTAAACGTATCTGCAAAAGACAAAGCAACAAACAAAGAGCAAAAAATCACTATCACAAATTCATCTAACTTGAATGAATCAGATATTGATAAAATGGTAAAAGAAGCTGAATCTCACGCAGAAGAAGACAAAAAGAAAAAAGAAGAAGTCGAAATCAGAAACAGCGCGGCAGGACTTGTTGCATCTTCTGAAAGACTAGTCAAAGACTTTGAAGGAAAAATCTCTGATGAGGAAAAAAATAAAATCGAATCTCAAAAAGATGAACTTCAAAAAGCTATTGATGAAAATAAACCCGCAGAAGAAATCAAAAAACTTTCTGAAGAATTACAACAGACTATTTTTGCTATTTCTCAAGCGGCTTACCAGTCAACTGAATCAGAAGGACAGCCTGAAGGTGGAGAGACTCCAGAAGAAACTACTCCCGAAAATGGCGGCGACGATGATGTAATTGACGCTGAGTACACAAAACAAGACTAATTGTCATTGCGCGAAGCAATCTTTATAAATTCCAAAAATCCCCCACCATGCCGGAGGGGGATTTTTACATTTAAACCTATTTACTTGACCCCCTATCTGGTTTGACAGAAAATAAAAAAGCAAAAGGAATTTTCAAGGAGTTTACGGTATGCCGAATGTAGTTGTTGTAGGCGCTCAATGGGGCGATGAAGGTAAAGCAAAAATCACAGACTTGCTCTCAGAACACGCGGGACTGATAATTCGCTATCAGGGTGGATGCAACGCAGGTCATACAGTAGTTGTAAACGGTGAAACATACAAATTCCACCTTATTCCTTCAGGGATTTTATATGATGGCAAAACTTGTGTTATCAGTGCAGGATGCGTAATTCATCCCGAAACTCTGATTAGAGAAATTGACGATTTGATAAAAAGAGGAATTTCTCCTAAAAATCTAAAAATAAGCCCTCTTGCTCATATCACCATGCCGTACCATATAGATATCGATGGATACAGCGAAAGCTCTCTGGGGAAAAACAAAATAGGAACAACTAAAAAAGGTATCGGTCCGACTTATACTGATAAAATGTCAAGAATAGGCATTCGAGTCGAAGATTTGTACGATAAAGACAGCTTAAGTGCAAAACTTGATGTTATTTTGCCGCAAAAAAATAAAGTTTTGACAAAAATTTATCAAATGAAACCTTACACAAAAGCCCAAATTTGGGATTATTGCAATACTTATGCCGAACTTTTAGAACCTTACGTGGAGTCTGAAATTCTTGAAACAATACAAAATACTGTTAAGTCAGGTCAAAATATTCTTTTGGAAGGTGCGCAAGGAACCATGCTCGATGTGGATTATGGCACATACCCATACGTTACAAGCTCAAATCCGATAGGGGGCGGCGCAGCGGTAGGAAGCGGCGTAGGACCTGCGTATATAAACGAAGTTATAGGTATTTCAAAAGCTTATGTAACCCGTGTGGGCGAAGGACCTTTTGTTACAGAGCTTTTTGATGAAATCGGGGAAAAAATTTGCGAAATTGGGCATGAATACGGAACAACAACAGGTCGCAAAAGAAGATGCGGCTGGTTTGACGCTCTTGTAGGCAAATACGGCGTACAAGTTAACGGTCTTACAGGTATGGCTATTACCAAAATGGATGTTTTTGATACTTTTGAAGAAATTAAAATTTGCATAGCATACAAAGATAAACGTGACGGAAAACTTTATAAAAACTATCCGACAAATGTTGCGGTTCATCAGTATTTAGAGCCTGTTTATAAAACAATGCAAGGTTGGAAACAAGATTTATCAGCAATAAAAAGCTTTGATGAATTACCCGTTCAGGCTCAAGAATATATTAATGAAATAGAAAAACTCATTGACTGCCCAGTAACTATAATATCTGTCGGACCTGAAAGAGAACAAACAATAATAAGAAAAAATCCTTACGAAAAATAATTCGGAAAAAATTGTTGACGTACAATTATGTTGTTGGTATCTTAAATTTACAGACACAACGATTTAAGCCATACAGGCAATCAGGGAGTCATTAAGCGCTTGTAGCTCAGCTGGTAGAGCACTCCCCTTTTAAGGGATAGGTCGCGCGTTCGAATCGCGCCAAGCGCACCATTTAATTTCAGAGGGTTTCGACCCTCTTTTTTAATGCTTTAAAACAACTATACTACTTAACCGTTTGGCTTGTATTTATATTTTCGAGTTGAGAGTTAAAATTTGTAAATAAATATTTTTAAAATTGTTAAATTTTTTTATGTTCATTTTTAAAATAATTGTAATAAAAATAAAAAGATTTAAATATGTTTATAGTAAACAATAATATACAAAATAATAATTTTTCATTTAGAGCTAAACCTATATCTAGAGCTGTTGCGAGCAATATTTATAGTAAAATTTCTGACCCATCGATAAAAACTGTCGATATTTACACACATGTATTACCTGATGAAGACACTTTAAACAGTGCAAAAGTTATGTACAATTTTCTTCAAAGCCTTGGGAAAAAGGTTAGAATTTGCACAGAAGAAAAAGAGACAAAGGGTTTGTTTTTCAGTCCGAATTATAAATTAAAACAAACTGATAAAGAACCTGATATGCATTTGATAGTTGATTTTAACAGCACGGAGAGATTCCCTCAAAAATCTTTATTGCAATTTAATAAATCACCACAAAAACCGACTGTTATACTTGACCACCATAATATTCAACCTAATACATTGGAAACAAATTCACAAAAAGATGGACTTTATGTTGATGAAACAGCAAAATCTTGCAGCGGAGTGATTTTTAGATTTTTTGAGACCCTAGGTCAAAAGATTGAAAAGACAGATGCAAAAAATCTATACTGCGGAATGTTGAGTGACTATTCAAAATCAAAACTCGTTTCTATCGAGAATACTCCAACCGGGGCAAAATTGATTAAATTGCCGGAACTTGAAAATGACAAAAATTCAAAAGAAGTACTTGAAAAGCTCGAAGCACAGCTTGATAAAGACTCAAAGCAAGAAGTTTATAATCATCTTGATATTTTTGCAAAACTTAACGCCAAAGAGAAAAAATTCATGAATGACTTGCCGCAAAAAATAAAAATAAGTCCTAACGGAAAATTGGCATATATAGTTATTAAACCTGATAGCAAAATTTGGGCATCAATTGGCATGGATACTGTTCATAGCAGCAAAATTTTAAGTAGTTTACGGACAAGAATTATTAATAATCCGGAAAAAGATAATGTTTTTTCTCCCGAACTTAAAGAGAAACTAAAAAATGTTCAAGCTGCAATGGTATTTTACAAAATAGCACCTAACTCTAATAAATATAAAATTAGTATTCACTCTAAAAAAGAATCCATAAATGCTAAAGATTTTATAGACAAATCAAAAATCGAATGGGATAAATATTTAACACAAAGCGGAAAATCAATAGAATACCAAGGAGGTGGGCATTCTGACAGAGCCGGCGGAGGTATTTTATCTTGTGATAAAGAAGACATTAATGCTTATATAAATTGTTTTATAAAAACCGTTGAACAAAATAATTGAATTTTGTTGTTTAAAATTCAAACTGAAGGTAAAAATCCCCAATAAAAGAAGAAGTAAAATTTCTTAAAAAAATAATCCATTTGGTGTTTTAAACGGGGTTTTTATGAGTTATAATCAAAAAGTTAAGAATTTTAGGAGGTAATCTATGCGATTAAACGTAAATGGTCGTAATGTAACCATCACAAAGGCTATTAAAGACTATGTAGAAGAAAAAATCGGCAGAATAGTAAATCATTATGATCAAATTTTAGAAATAGAAGTAACTTTGGAAGTAATAAAAAACCCAAGCGTAGCAGAAAATCACATTGCTGAAGTTTCTTGCAAAATCCCCGGGGATAAAATTTATGTAACAGAAAAAGCTGAATCAATGTATGCCAGTATAGATTTGGTTGCCGACAAGCTTAACAGACAGGTAATCAAACATAAAGAAAAGTTGCTTAAAGGAAAAAATAAAGGTTCTTCAATAAGAACATCGGCAACAGGTGCTGAAGAAGAAGAAATCGAAGAAGAAACTTTTGAAACAGAAGAATAAAACAAAAACCGCCATAAAAGGCGGTTTTTTCAAAATAAAAGGAGTATTAAAATGATTAAAAGTTCAAATACGGAAAATACCCGTTCTATTTTTACAAATGGCGATTTTGAAGCAATAGCGGATGCACCTTCCAAAATCAATAAAGGGGAAGAATGTTTTTCGCCTGCTGAACTCCTAGAGGCTTCCTTGGCTTCTTGCGTAGCAATTACAGTAAGGCTTTTTGCGCAAAATCACGATATAAAACTACAAAAAGTTACGGTTGAGGTCAAAATTGATGACAGTAACCATGACGATATAAAAGCTTATAAAAAAATTGTTTTGGAAGGTGATTTGGAAGAAAAAGACCGCATAAAGCTTCTTAACGCAGCAAAAACTTGTAAAATAGGAAAAATTCTTTCAAAAGGTATTTCTTTTGTCGAAGAAAATGAACTTTCTTAACATTCGTGTAAAAAAAACTTAATTCGTATATAATTTTTTATATAACATATTATATGGGTGAATATATGGTACTGCCTTTAATTACAGAAGAAATGGGAGCTGAGGTCTTTGAAGAGGTTTTCAAAGATATAAATGCTTGGCGTAAAAGTATGATACATTACATTAAGGATGAAAATCCTGAAGTAAATACTGCAATTATAGAAGCGGCAAACAAAACTTCTTTAGATCCCAAAGCCGTTGCACTTGGTGCATATATGACTTACAAACTTCTTGAACTTGCCGCAAAGGAAGAAAATAGTTTGAATAATTTTGAGGATTAGGATAGAAAAATGGAAATTGAAAAAATCAAAACCACAGACCCTGAAGTTGCAGGGTATATTGAAAAAGAATTAAACCGTCAACAAACAACAATAGAACTTATCGCGAGTGAAAATTTCACATCGGAAGCTGTCATGGCTGCTTGCGGTACGGTTTTGACAAACAAATACGCAGAAGGCAAACCGCAAAAACGTTTTTATAACGGATGCGAATTTGTGGATGAAATTGAGACTCTAGCAATGCAAAGAGCGCAAAAACTTTTTGGCATGGCACATTGTAATGTCCAGCCTCATAGTGGAGCACAGGCAAATATGGCAGTATTTTTATATGCCTTAAAACAAGGTGATACGGTCTTGGGCATGGATTTGTCTAATGGTGGTCACCTGACACATGGTTCACCTGTGAATTTTTCAGGACTTTATTTTAATATCGTAAGCTACGGAGTTGATGAAAACGGCTATATTAACTATGATGAAATTGAAAAATTAGCACTTGAACACAAACCAAAATTGATTATAGCAGGAGCAAGCAACTATCCTAGAATCATTGATTTCAAACGATTTAGAGAAATTGCAGATAAAGTTAATGCTTATCTAATGGCAGACATAGCTCATATCGCAGGTCTTGTAGCCGCAGGACTTCACCCTTCACCCGCTGGTTATGCGCACTTTGTTACAACAACTACGCATAAAACCCTTAGAGGCCCAAGAGGAGGGATAATTCTTTGTGATGAAGAGCACGCTCAAGGCATTGATAAAGCAGTATTCCCTGGAATTCAAGGCGGACCTTTAGAACATATTATCGCGGGTAAAGCTATTGCATTTAAAGAAGCTCTTGAACCTTCATTCAAAGAATACGGAAAACAAATTATTAAAAATGCTAAAAAACTTGCTGAAACCCTTGTCAAAAATGATATAGATATAGTTTCAGGCGGAACAGATAATCACCTTATGACAATTGATTTGCGCAAATATGATTTGACTGGCAAAGATATTGCTAATGTCCTTGAAAGAGTTCATATTACAGCAAATAAAAATACAGTTCCAAACGACCCTAAAAGTCCTTTTGTTACAAGCGGAGTCCGCATCGGAACACCTGCTGTGACAACCAGAGGTTTAAAAGAAGATGATATGGTTGTTTTGGGTGAGATTATCGCAAATGCAATCAAAAATTATGATAATGAAGCTGTATTAGATGAATTGGCGCAAAAGTCACTGGATTTATGCGCTAAATATCCTCTTTACCCTGCTTTATAGGAGGCTGGATTATTTTAGAAATTTCACAAACACATATTTTAGGATTCGTAATATCTTTTATCCTGACATTGTTTTTTGTTCCTCTTGTCAGAGCTTTTTGCCTTGCAAAAGGCTTTGTGGATAATCCGGGCGAGCGTAAAATACACAAAGAACCTACCCCTAGACTAGGAGGTGTTGCGATTTGGCTCGGCACAATTTTAACTTTTTGGATTGTAGTTGCTTTACTTGGCAAATATCCTTACGGAAACTGTCTTTCCGGAATACTGATAGGCGGAAGTATAATGTTTTTGCTTGGTTTAGTTGATGATATTTATACACTTTCTGCCAAATTCAAATTTTGGGTGCAAATAGGTGCCGCTTTAATAGCTGTACTTTTAGGAGTAAAAATCGAACATATGTGGAATCCTTTTGGCACTCCTATCGCTTTAGGAATTTTTTCTGTCCCAATCACTGTTCTTTGGATTGTGGCATTGTCAAATGCCATGAACTTTATTGACGGAGTTGACGGACTTGCAGGAGCTGTTTCTACTATAAGTGCTGTTTCTTTCGCTGTAATTGTACTCACAACACAGCCAAACCCTATAAGCGCTATGGTAGCCGTTGTTTTGGCAGGAGCTATGATGGGATTTTTGGCTTTCAATTTTAAACCCGCTAAAATTTTTATGGGTGATTCTGGGGCGTTATTTGCAGGATTTATGCTCGCATCACTAGCTGTTATAGGCGTTATGAAAACGACCGCCTTTACTATATTTTTACCGATTTTCATTTTTGCGGTTCCGATTTTAGATATAAATTATTCAATTTTCAGACGACTGTTAAAAGGAAAAAGTCCTTTTAATGCTGATGCTGAACACATTCACCACAAACTTATAAGTTCAGGGATTTCCCAAAATATTACTGTATTTATCTTAATGATGGGTGCTGTTGCGGCAGGAGCTGTTGCATCATTTTTTGTGGGCTCACAACTTGTATATTTTGTGACCATTTTTGCTTTATTGCTTTTTATGCTTGTGGTTTCAGCTGTTTCAAGCTATTTATTGAAAAAATAATTGGAGAAAATAATGAAAATTTTAATAATGCACGGTCCAAATTTAAATCTTTTAGGGACACGTGAACCTGATAAATACGGAGCAAAAACACTAGACGACATTAATCGTGAATTAACGGCTTTTGCTTATGAGTTGGGTATTGAAATAGATTTTTATCAGTCTAATATTGAAGGGGAACTTGTTGATAAAATACAAGAAGCAGCAGGCATTTTTGACGGCATAGTAATTAACCCTGCAGCATATACACATACAAGTATTGCTATACCTGACGCTCTTAAGGCAGTAAATTTGCCCGTTGTTGAAGTTCATCTTACAAATGTTCATGCGCGCGAAGAATTTAGGCAAAAATCTTATATTGCTCCAATAGCTTTGGGACAAATTGCAGGATTTGGCGCAGACAGTTACAAATTTGGTTTGTCAGCAATTGTTAACTACTTGCAAAAATAACTGACACAGGATATTTTTTTGTAATATAATTATTTTTAAATATATGAAGTAGCAAAATAGGGACTTTTTATGATTTCAAGTAATGATTTAAGAAACGGCATGACTGTCGAAGTTGATAACGGTATTTGGTTTGTAGTTGAATTTTTACATGTAAAACCCGGCAAAGGTGCGGCTTTTGTAAGAACAAAACTTAAAAATGCCGAAACAGGACAAGTTGTCGAAAAAACTTTCCGCGCAGGAGAAAAGCTAAAAAAAGCTATTCTTGATAAACGTGAAATGCAATTTCTTTATGCGGGCGGCGATGATGAATATATCTTTATGGATAATGATTCTTATGACCAAATTTCGCTTACAAAAGTTCAAATCGGCGACGGCATAAAATATTTGAAAGAAAATACTGTTATTAATATTTTGAAGCACGGAAATAAAATTATCGGCATAGACCTTCCTAACTTTGTTGAATTGGAAGTCACTGATACACCACCTGCAGAAAAAGGTAATACGGCACAAGGAGGAACAAAACCCGCAACTCTTGAAACAGGAGCTGTTGTAAACGTTCCTTTCTTTATCAATGTTGGGGATGTTCTTCGTATTGATACCAGAACAAATGAATATTTAGATAGAGTATAAAGGAAGATATTATGAATTTTGATGTAGATTATATTGAAAAATTATCAAAAATCCTTGCAGAGCAAGGTTTGACAGAAATTTATCTTGAAGAAGGCGAAGCTGCGATTGTTCTTAAAAAAGAAAAAGAACTTATTTCTACGACAGTTTCTGCTGCTCCTGTTGCGGTAGCCGCTCCTATGGCAGCTCCTACTGCGTCAGTTGAAGCACCGAAAGCTGAAGCAGCTCCTGTAAAAAAAGGAACTCCTGTTACATCACCGATGGTAGGTACTTTCTATGAAGCCTCAGCTCCGGGAGCAACGCCTTTTGTATCTGTCGGACAAACAATTTCAACAGGACAAGTAGTTTGCATAGTTGAAGCAATGAAACTTATGAATGAAATTGAAGCTGAAGTTTCAGGAAAAGTTACTGAAATTTGTGTCAAAAATGGGGAGCCTGTCGAATTCGGACAAGTATTAATGTACATCGAATAAGCAGGAACTGAAAAAGAGGAAAAAATTATGTTTAATAAAGTATTGATTGCCAATCGCGGTGAAATTGCGGTTAGAGTAATTCGTGCCTGTAAAGAATTGGGAGTAAAAACCGTTGCTGTTTATTCAAAAGCGGATGAAGATTCTTTGCATGTAAGTCTTGCTGACGAATCTTATTGTATAGGTCCTGCACCTTCTAAAGAAAGTTACTTAAATATACCGAACATTATAAGTACAGCTCTTTTATCAGGGGCTGATGCCATTCACCCCGGATATGGATTTATGGCTGAAAATGCCGATTTTGCAGAAATTTGCCGCGACCATAAAATTAAATTCATAGGCCCGACACCCGAACAAATCAGAAAAATGGGCGATAAGGCTACTGCGCGTAAAACTATGATTGATAATGGCGTTCCTGTTACACCGGGGACTGATTTGGTTCAAGATATCGAATCTGCAAAACCATGGTGTGCCAGTGTCGGATATCCTGTCATCATCAAAGCAACAGCAGGCGGTGGCGGAAAAGGTATGAGAGTAGCTTATAATGAGTCCGAGCTTGTTGAAAACTTTGCCCTTGCTCAGACAGAAGCAGGTCTAGCTTTCGGAAACAATCAGGTTTATATAGAAAAGTACCTAGTAAACCCTCGCCATATTGAAGTTCAGGTAATTGCAGACCAACACGGAAATGTAGTTCACCTCGGTGAGCGTGATTGCAGTATTCAAAGAAGACACCAAAAGCTTCTTGAAGAAGCACCTTCTCCTGCAATTACAGAAGAAATTCGTAAAAAAATGGGTGATGCGGCTGTTACTGCTGCAAAATCCATCAACTACGAAGGTGCGGGTACAATCGAGTTCTTGCTTGATGACAAGAAAAACTTCTATTTTATGGAAATGAATACCCGTATTCAGGTTGAACACTGTGTTACAGAAATGGTAACTAGTTTTGACCTTTTGAAAGAACAAATTTGTGTCGCAGCAGGCGAAAAGCTTTCAGTAACTCAAAAAGATGTTGAAATCAGAGGTCATGCTATTGAATGCCGTATTAATGCCGAAGACGCCGATAAAGACTTTATGCCTTGCCCCGGCTTGATTAAAGGCTATATTCCTCCAGGAGGATTTGGCGTGCGCGTAGATTCTCATGCGTATTGTCATTACAAAATTCCTCCGTATTACGATTCTATGATTGCAAAACTCATCTGTTGGGGCAAAGATAGAAATGCTGCTATTGCTCGTATGCTAAGGGCTTTGGATGATTATGCCATTACGGGCATCAAAACCACAATTCCTTTCCACAAAAAAATTCTTACCAATGAATACTTTGTGAAGGGTGACTTTAATACCGGTTTTATTCCTCAGCATATGAATAACGATAAAAAATAAAACAAAAATCCCGCTCTTGATATCTAAAGCGGGATTTTTTAATAACTATATTTTTGTTTATCTCATTTTTTCTACAATACCTTTTGTAGCATTCATACTGTCTATTGTAGCTTGTTTAACACTGTCTATAATTTTTTGGTATTTTATACTGTCAGCAACTTTTTGCCAAAATTGATTAGTACAAGAATCCTTACCACAACCACTAATACAATATGTTCTTGCAACTAAACTATCATAAGCTTTAGCACTAATCCCGCTATCTTTTATATATGTTTGATTCTTATTATCAGCAGAACATCCCGCTCCCAAGATCACAGCTCCTGCTACTGCTACAGGAAGAGCTGCTTTTCTTACTATAGTCATAATTTTCATAATATATTTTCTCCTATATTTTTCACTTTCATTTGATTAATAAATCCTAAAAAAAATATTTGCATGCCAAAATCTAATCTAATCTACTCTAATCCTTTGCAAGAGAACGATTTAAGGATTCAAAATCTATATTTACATTTCTCAATATAAATATTAATATATTAAGAAGATTGTACAGTTAATATTAAAATCGATTAAAAATCAATATCCAAGGGTATATTTTATATGCGGTCTAATATGTGTAAAGGAAAATGTCTATGTCAGGAATCGGTGCAATAGGTGCTTTTCATAACTCTTATATTCCTCCAAAGAAAAAAATGAACAAAGAGGAAGAAACTCGAAATGCTGAGTTTGAAGCTTATAAACAAAAAACTAATGACCATATAATGAACCATGAACACGCTCACCAGTCTGCGGCAGGTTCGTTAGGCGGCGGCATTGTCATCGAAAAAGATTCCAACGGAGTGGCATTTGCAGGACATGTTCCTATTCAAATTCCTGAAGTCAACGCTGGAAATGTCGATACCTCAAAAAAACAGAATGAACAGGTAAAAACCGCAGCTCTTGCGCCTTCTGACCCTTCAGGGCAAGATTATATGGTTGCAGCGCAAGCTCAGGCAAATATTAACAAAGCTTTAATGCTGATGAAGCAGCAACAGCATTAATTTTAAATTTTATGTTATCCTTTCTGTATGAATATTACAGGCGGAAAGTTCAACGGTCGAAAGATTGCTACGGTGAAATCAAATGATGTTCGCCCTACTTCTTCAAAAATACGAGGAAGTATTTTTAGTATGCTCACATCTTTAGGATTAGATTTTTCGGAAGCTATTTTCCTTGATTTATTTTCAGGAAGCGGGATTATGGGACTTGAAGCTCTTTCACGAGGAGTAAAAAAATCTTTTTTTATCGAAAAAAATCCTGCTGTTTTCAAACTTATAAAACAAAATTTGACAAAATTTGACGCAGATTATGAAATTTTCAACACAGATGCGTTAAGATTTTTAGATAAAACAGAACAAAAATTCGATATAATTTTTGCAGATCCCCCTTATTATGAAGGGTTTTACGATAAAATTTTAGAAAAAACCCAAAAAGTTTTGATAGAAAATGGTGTTTTAATAATAGAAGCACCCATTGAATATGAATTACCTAAAGACTTTACCCCCATAAAGCACAAAACTTATGGGACAACACAAATTTTTATTATAAGGCTGTAAATCTTATCCTTATAGGATTACAGACAAATTTAATTAATATATTTGTAAACAAATGTAACAAAATTAGCAGTATAGCGCAATTATTTACTTTGTATATACTTTATATATATGTAAGAGAAAATAAAAGATTTTTAAACCCACACAAACCAACCCTTCCCTTACCCCCAACTGAAATTTTAAATCCCAAAAGATTTGCGCTCCTAATCCCAGGAGCTTTTTTATTGCAAAATTTTAATCAGCAAAAAATCGGGAAGCAAAAACTCTCCCGATTTTTTAACTAATTTATACAAAAATTAATTATTGCTGGTAGGCAAAAGGCTTTGCACTTTATTCAAAAGTTCATCACCTTTTTGTTGAATTTCATCAACAATAGTTTCGGTTTTTGATTTGATGTCTTGAATTGATTCTTCAGCTTTACCTTTTACTTCTGATGTTTTTTCAGAAATAACTTTTCTTGTTTCTTCTCCTGAAGTTGGGGCAAGTAAAATACCTGCCAATGCACCCAATGCACCACCTACGATAAATCCTGCAAAAAATCTGTCTGCTGACATAATTTATCCTCCTTATTTTTTCAAAAATATATTAATTCCTTGCGCAAGCCCTTTTAAAAGTGTTAGTTTGAATTTTGCGAAATTTGATTGCAAAGGATTAATAATTGAGCTTACATTATTTTTTAAAGCTTCAACTTTTTCATCCGCCGTTGAGGCAATAGTATTCACATTTTTTATTGCGGTCTGAAGTTCTGTAATAGTTGGTTCAAGTTCTTTTTGAAGCATTTCAACAGCTGATTGTGAAGTTTTGGATAAAGTCGTAAGCTCTATAAGCAATTTCACCAAAAATACTCCGATTACAACAAATACTATTGTGGTTGTGTATATCGAAAAAATTAATGCCTGCTGCAAAAAAGGTGTTAAATCCTGCATTTATTTACTCCTTATAATTCGAAACCTGTTTCTTCATCCTCTTTTTTCTTTGCGGATGCTAGTTTACTGGCTTTTATATAATCGTTTACTTTTTGAATTTGTCCTTCCACTGACAATTTAAGTTTTTCAAGGGATTTAAGCCCTTCTTGTTTTGCAAAATCAACATCTTCCGGTAAAGATTCTTTGCAATTATCAATAACTTCTTTAAGTTTTTTTCTTGCTTCTTCCCCTGTTGAAGGCGCAAGCAAAACTCCGGCTGCAATACCTGCTGCTACACCGAAAAGTATTCCCATTCCGAATGATATTCCTTCATTTTCTTTTGACATTGTGACCTCCGTATTATTTTTTTAAGCTCGTTTGTTTCTAAAAAGTATAAAAGATACCAAAAACCAAAAAATTGTAGTTTTATAACTTAGTATTTTAGCGAAAAAAGTGTTTTTAGGAAAGACAAACTTTTTTAAAAGACCCTGTACTGCTATTTTTTTTATAAAATCTGTTATAAAACTAAAATCGTGGACATAATTGAGTTTTTCTTCAAATTTTTCATTGAAATTCTTTATTTTTTCACGACAAGATCTTATTTCTTGAGCCTTCAAAATACTTTTTGATTTTATCTTTTTTTCTGTTTTTTTTATTTTTAAAATTACTTCGTACAATTTTAAAACAGCAAGTATTGTTAAAATCACTTCCAAAATCATTATTGCGTGAATCAAATAAAATGCCTTCATTACTGAATTTTACCCTTATATATTCAATTTAATTATATTATTTATTTGTATTGTATAACAGTTTAACAAGTTTAAATACATCGGATGGCTTAATTTATGGTTGTATTTAAATCCGTGTTTAAATTATAATTGTTTATGAAAAAGTTAAACAGAGGTTAAAAAAGTGTCAAAGTATTTATTGGAAATCGGAGTTGAAGAACTGCCTTACAAGTTTATAGCATCAGCCTGTGAACAATTGAAAGACGGCTTTAAAAAATTATTCGAAACTCAAGGACTTCAATATACCTCAATTGAAACTTATTCCACACCAAGACGTTTAACAGTAATCGCTGATGGACTTGTGGAAAAACAACCCGACATTACAAAATCGATAAAAGGACCTCCGGCAAAAGTCGCATTTAACGATGACGGAAGCTTGTCACAAGCAGGTTTGGGGTTTTTAAAAAAGCAAAATTTGACAGAAAAAGATATTGAAAAGATTTCAGAAAACGGCGTTGAGTATGTTTTTGCAAAAGTTGTTCAAAAAGGTCAAAATACAAAAGATGTTTTAGCTCAAGAAATTCCGGGGCTGATTTTAAAGCTCCAAGGCGCACATTTTATGCGTTGGGCGGATTTCGATGTCAAATTTTCACGCCCAATAAGATGGATGGTTTCTTTGCTTGATAATGAAGAAATTAAAATTTCTATTGCAGAAGTAGAATCTTCCCGCAAATCAAGAGGACATAGATTCTCCGAAAATAAAGATATTGAAATAAACTCTATTGAAGAATATTTTGACATTTTAAAAAAAGCTAATGTATTCGCCAATCAAGATGACAGAAAAATTCTTGTAAAAGAACTTTTGGCTAAAAAAGCAGCAGAAGTAGACGGAATAATAATTTCTGATGATGAACTTTTAGATGAAATCACCAATATTGTAGAATATCCTGTACCGGTTTTATGCAGCTTCTCTGAAGAATATTTGAAGATACCTGATGATGTCACTGTTACAGTTATGAAATCTCATCAACGCTATTTCCCTGTTTATAAAAAAGACGAAAAATTAACCAATTATTTTATAACTATGGCAAATTTTGTCGGCAATGAATTTGAAAACATTCGTATAGGAAATGAACGTGTAATTAAAGCAAGGCTTGATGACGGAAAATTTTTCTATGATGAAGATCTAAAAAAACCTCTTTCAGAAAGAGTGGAAGATTTAAAAGGTATCACATTTCAAAAAGGACTTGGAACAATGTATGACAAGTCTTTGCGACTTGTTAAACTTGCAGGAAATTTATCCGATGCAATCGGACTTAATGCTTCTCAAAAATCAAGCATAGAGCGTACGGCTCTTCTTTGCAAGGCTGATTTACTTACAAATCTAGTTTACGAATTTACTGAACTTGAAGGTTTTATAGGTGCCGATTATGCTCTTCAAACAGGTGAAACAAAAGAAGTAGCGGAAGGCATCAAAGAACATTATTTCCCTCTCGGCGCTGATAGTGCTACCGCAAAAGGAATTGAAGGACAAATTGTTGGAATTGTGGACAAAATCGATACAATTATCACAACCTTTGCAGTAGGCAAAAAGCCCACAGGGTCAGCTGATCCTTTAGGAATAAGAAGAGCGACTCTAGGAGTTATAGCAACTGTTTTGCAAAACGACCTAAAAGTAAACATCTCATCTGTAATTGCTGATGCGATAAATCTTGCACCTGTTGAAATAACTGATAAAGCATTATTACAACAAGATATTGAAGAATTCTTTATCGGAAGACTAAAAATTATGCTTCAACAAAATTACAAATACGATATTATTGATGCAGTTTGCTCTGTTAAATCTCCTTTAGCGGATATCTGCGACCTTAAATTGCGTTTGGATGTGTTGAAATCACTATCTGAGCAACCTGATTTTGAAAAAATCAATGACTCTATCAACAGAATCATACGAATCATCAAAGATGCGGAACCAAAAGCTGTCGATGCTTCATTGTTCAACTCTGATGCGGAAAAAAATCTTTACGAACTAATTTCGAAAATTAAAGATGGAAATCTCGATTATTATTCGCTTTGCAAAAATTTTAAAACATTAGAACCTGCTATCAGCAACTTCTTTGATAGTGTATTGGTTATGGATAAAGATGAAGCGGTAAAACAAAACAGAATCAACCTTTTAGCAAATATAAAAACTGAGTTTGAAAAAATCGCCGATTTTAGCAAAATAGTTTTATAGTCTTGTAAACAATATTTCAAAAAAACTACAATTATAAGACAAATCATATTAAACTATTATTATGCCTTAAAATCAGGCTTTAAGAGAGATATTTGCGCTTAAAAGATACCCTTCTTGGGCGTTTCTAAACTGAGGTTAATTTTTTGCTAAAAGATACCATAAAAGATATCGTAAAAACCCATACCGGAGCTGAAATAGATTTAACTCCCTATAAAAAAGTCGGAGAAACCTTTTTTAGTGAAAAAACCAAAAAATTGCTTATAATATTTGCGATATTTTTTACTTTTTTAGCTTGTATTTACAAATTTGTTGTGCCTGATTTTATAAAACCTGAAATGGTTGAAAAAATTATCCAATCATCAGTCAATAACGGATATTCTTTAAACATTAAAAATCTTAAAACTGATTTAAGCTGGAATTTAAAATTGGTTTTGGATGCAGATGAAATTGCTTTATCAGACTCTCAAAAAAGGATTTTATACTCTAAAAAAACCAATATAAAAATTCCTTTAATTACACTTTTGTTTCAAAAAATTGATGATTTTCATTTTTCGTCAAGCTATATAGATACAGCTTTGGAAAGAGATTCATCTAAAAAATTCAATATCCAAAAAGCTTTTAAGTTAAAAAAGTCCCAAAATAAAATTAAGAAATTCAGAATTGAAGTAAAAGATTATAATATTTCTTTTAAAGATGCAGCTGAAAAACCAATAATTTTTAACGGCTACAATCTAGATTTTGGAAATTTAAATATGTACAGGCTAAAAACTTTTGGCACAATTTCCGCTCCCAATGGTGAAAAAACTATTTTGAACGTAAATTTCACCTCTAAAAAACCTTTATCAAAAGGTGAATTTATCTTAAAAGGCAATATTGAAAATTTAAATTTTAAAACATTTGAAAAATACATTAAAGAAATATATCCTGAAATCACAAAAACAACAGGAGAGATAAACGGGGATTTTGATATTGATGCCTATGGACATGAAAAACTTACAAATAATTTAAAAATAAGTTTAAACACGTCAAATATTTATATTTCAACAAAAAAATATCCGCATTTTTTTGAAATATCTGATAACGCACAGATTTTTGCCGAGGGGAAATATTACAATCACAGATTTAATTTCAAAAATTTTAGAATAATTTCTCGCGATTATAACCTTGAGTTAACAGGTAAAATTAAAAATGCCGATAAAAAAGTTAAAAATATTGATATAAAAATAAAATCAAAAAATTCCAACGTAAAAAAGCTCTTGGGACTAATTCCTAAAACTTTTAAAGTAAAACATGACGGTGTTAATAAAGCGGTAAAGCACAACATTGATGCCATAATTAGCTGTGATTTAAAAGTCAAAGGAAAAACTAATTGCGCTAAATATCGCGGAAATATAAACTTGAAAAATTTTACCGTCGCAGGAGATATTTTAAAATCAAAATCAAAAATAGATCTATCATACAAAAGAAGAAAAATAACTATAAAAGCGGCTATTTTTGATACCCAAAAAGGTCTTGTAGAATTTTCCGGAACATCTGTTTTGGATAAAACCCCAAAGCTAGACTTTAAAGTTCATTCTGATAAATTTTTATTGAATGAATTACAAAAAAATATACTTGCAACTGCGGATATTTTAGAATTCAGTCCTGGAATTTTGCCGGAAATTCATACGACCGGCTGCGGCAAAATAGACACAACAATAAAAGGTTCAGGTAAAAAT